>JAFODX010000213.1 GCA_017380475.1 Clostridia bacterium | reverse complement strand
CATCAGTACAAGGTGTATCTTCGGCATTCTCTTTCAAGAACTCAAGGTTCTCTATACACGTATATACACGCTCAACCGCCGACTTTGCCTGCTCCATAAGGGTATCTGCAAAGTTAATCGGGCTTCTGTAATGAGCTGAAAGCATAAAGAAACGAACAATTTCGCCGTCGTATTCCTTTAGAATATCACGTACTGTAAAGAAGTTGCCGAGTGACTTACTCATTTTCTTACCGTCGATATTGATATATCCGTTATGCATCCAGTAGTTTGAGAACTGCTTACAGTTTGCACACTCACTCTGTGCAATCTCGTTTTCGTGGTGCGGGAAGATGAGATCCTGACCACCCGAATGGAGGTCAATTGTTTCACCAAGATACTTATTCGCCATGGCACTGCACTCAATATGCCAGCCGGGACGTCCCTCACCCCACGGGCTCTGCCAGAACGGCTCACCCGGTTTTTTGGATTTCCACAAGGCAAAATCCATCGGGTCATCCTTACGCTCATTGACGTCTATTCTCGCACCAAGCTCCAGGTCCTCCAACGGCTGCTTTGAAAGCTTACCGTATTCATTGAACTGTTTCGTTCTGAAATACACATTTCCGTCAACATCATATGCATAACCGTTATCGCAAAGACGCTTTATTATGTCAATTATTGCATCAATGTTTTCTGTAGCTTTTGGATGAACGGTAGCCTTTTTAACGCCGATTGCCTCGGCATCCTTGAAGTACTCGGCAATAAAACGTTCGCCAAGCTCTTTAACGGTAATCCCCTCTGCGTTTGCACGCTTTATCATCTTGTCGTCAATATCGGTAAAGTTCTGTACAAAAGTAACTTTATAACCGATATATTCAAGATAACGACGCATTGTATCGAATATAATAAACGGTCTTGCATTTCCGATGTGGAAATAATCATACACTGTCGGACCGCATGAATACATTCTTACATTGTCCTTATCTATCGGGACAAATTCTTCTTTTTTTCTCGTAAGAGTATTGTAAATTTTCATAGTTTTACCCCATTATTCAAATATCTATATCATTATATCATTTTCATTAAGAAAAAACAACTGTTTTTACAAAAAAAAATACAAGGACATTTTTGCAATGTCCTTGTACAAAATGCACCAATTATACTGTGAGAATACCAGTTTCCGATTCGAGCAAAAGCAATATCTGTTCTTCACGTCCGTTTTCTGCATTTATATAAATTATAAAATTTTTATCTTTATGCGTACCGTGAAACTCATAGCACAAAACCTCACGCAAAGAATCCTTCGGAATTACCGCAAGGGTCGGCTCATTTACATTCAGATGCGATGCAATTTTCCCACGTGCTTCTTCTGCTGAAATTACCGGTATCTGTTCGCCTCTGTTCTTATGGTTCATAAGGTAACCTTTACATTCCACTCCCGTAACTTCGCCTATATCCAGAGCAACACGTACCTTTATCAGGTCTGAGTACATCTTTACACCGTTTTTTGAATATGCGAAATTGATTGTTGCGATATTGTCCGTTATTTCATAATAACTGCTTGCCATATCATAAAATCCGTGTTCTGTAAGATAATTATGTGCGATTGCAGTTGCCGCTTCTCTGTCATAGTTCATTTCCCTGACATTCCGGCTTTTGATGAAATAAAGCACATATCCGCCCTTTTTCGTAACACTTACACTGAGCTGTCCGTCATCGGTATCTTTCGAGAACACATAACATTCAATAGCCGTGTTTGTCATTTCTGATTGGAATTTGAGCCCCTTGCCGTCATCGCCAAGGAACTCTTTTGCCTTTTTAAGTGCCTGTTTTTGCGAAACAGCGGGTGCACTTTTAAGCATCTGCGATTCCACATTTTCTATATGCTCTGAAAACGGTCCGTCATAGATAAGAGACGGGTAACCGTCAAATGATTTTTCCACGTTCTCAAGGTCGCTTAGTATATCCTCCGCCGCAAGCGCACGTGTTATTACATCTGTACCGTATGCGGTGTTAAAGCTTATTTCACCTCTGTATATACGTGCTTCTATATCGTCAAGATTACGGCTTAACTCACCTGCATAGTCATTAAGCTTTGCAAGTGTTGTATATTCCTCCTGCGATATATTCTGCCCGTTAATCATATTCTGCGACAGAACGTAGGTGTAATCACCTACCTGCGACAGAAATTTTGCCGTTTTTTCGAGGTTTACACCCTCCTGTGGCAGTGCACCAAAACATGATTTTGCCTCTGCTGCCTGCATAAAAATTTCGTTTGATATAGATGCAAGCTGTGCAGGTGATGATGCAAGCTGCGCTTTAGTCAAAAGAACATCTATATCACTTACATAGTCAGAAAGCTCGAAAAATGCCTTGTCATATGTGTTATTGACAGCCACATCAAGCTTGTCCTTCTCCATAGCACATCTGTACCACATAACAGCAAGAAGTATAACTGCGATACCAAGCACAGAATATGCCGCAATATGAATTTTGTTAGTCTTTGTCATATCCATTTCCCTTTCATCTACAGAATCTATGCTTCCCGATCTGAACAATCAGCGGTCTTGACCATATCCACGAATTTGTTGCAGTATCGGGATTGAAGTAATAGATTGCACCGCCTGACGGGTCCCAGCCGTTCATCGCATCCCGGCAAGCCTTATATACGGTAGAATCGGAGCTTATCGGAACATTTATCTGTCCGTCTGAAACCGCCGTAAACGCACCCGGCTGATATATTACACCGGCAACTGTATTGGGGAAAGACGAGTGATTGACACGATTTAAAATAACTGCCGCTACCGCAACCTGACCGGTATACGGTTCACCTCTTGCCTCACCGTTTACCGCACGTGCCAGAAGTTGTAAATCCGATGTCTGGGCATATACCCTGACTGACGGGTAATACAAAATACTCACAGTAACAACCGCACACATCGTAATTATTGAAATGAATTTTTTCATAATCATCTTCCTTTCATTTTTTTATCAGTATTCCCGAAGATGTATAAATTTATTTGTATTGTCAAGAATTTATATAAATTTTCTGAAGGGACTTTATTATGAAAAAAATATTTTTTGTCACATCAATGCTTTTGGCTTTTATGCTTTCATTATGTGCATATGCAAACACTCTCACAAACGATCTTAAAACCAACATTATACGCCTGCATATTCTTGCTAAAAGCAACAGCGACACTGACCAGAAAATCAAGCTTGCCGTGCGTGATGAGGTCATAAACGCAGTATCGGATATCCCGATAACAGACACAGAGAAATTTCTCGCAGTTTCCAAAAAAACAGCAAATGAATATCTTAAAAGAAACAATATCCCATACCGTGCCAAAGCACGATACGGTACTTTCATATTCCCACGCAAGACATATGAAAATATCACACTTCCTGCAGGGAAATACCGTGGTGTACGTATACTTTTAGATGAAGGCCACGGCGAAAACTGGTGGTGCGTTATGTACCCGCCTCTTTGCGTAACAGAAAAATCAGAAGAAGCGTCCGAGGTGCTGAAAAAATCACTCAACGACGAAACTTACAAGGTAATAACAAAAAAGCCCGAGGTGCGTTTTAAACTCCTCGAGCTTCTGTCACAGATTATTTAGTTGTTTTGTATTTCTCTTTCAGTATCGGGTTCAGTTTTTCAAGCGGTATCGGGAATTCAATAAATCCTTTTGCATAATATGACAGCTCATACGGAGGGAAGAAAATTACAAGGTCTGTATCTGTTAAATAGAACCTGTTCTCGTTTTCCGCAGTGATTTCGGGTTTTGCCCAAAGCTCGCCGTATTTTTCAGGATTCTCCTTTACCATATCATTTATAATGGCATTGAGCTTTGAAAGATACTCTTTATCTGAAAACAGTTCGCCCAGCTTCAGATTATGCGGATTTTCCGATGTCACATCTATCGTTTTCGGCTCCCATACGGTGGTGCCGTGAGCACCGCCTGTATATGTATATATTTCGGTTATAAACGATATTAAATCTGTCGTGTTTCTCTTTATCTTCTGTGTGATATTCAATGCCGATTTTACTCCTTTGGGTAAAGTTTCCTTTGCTTCAAGTGCGAGTGCATCAAAGCTTTTTATTGCATTTGAGACTTCCTCTTCCGTTGACATATTAAGCTCTGATTCATATTCTTTATTCTTAAATCCGTCAAACTCTATTACCTCAGCATAGACCGACGAATAACCCGTTTCCATTTCTTCTTTATGTATCTTTACACTGTAACCGTCGTTAAATACAGCACATCCGGAAAGTATAATTGCCAATCCACCTGCCACCAGACGTTTATACACGATACTCCCCCTTTTTAAAGGATAAGACACAACAATCCGCCGCTTCCCTCATTTATAATACGCTCAAGTGTTTCACGAAGCTTTCCGCGTGCATCCTCAGGCATTCTCTCAAGTTTGTTTTTAAGACCGTCGTTTACAAGCTCATTAAGCGTCTTTCCGAATATATTCGACTCCCATAGCTTTGCAGGGTCTTCTTCATATTCTGCAAGCAGATGCTCTATAAGTTCCTCCGACTGTTTTATCGTCCCCACAATAGGACTTACAGAAGTTTCTATATCTGCCCTCATAAGATGAATCGACGGCGCACAGGCTTTGAGCTTTATACCGTATCTTCCGCCCTGCTTGATGATTTTAGGTTCTTCAAGCACCATTTCTTCATTCTTTGGCGACACAATTCCGTAACCCGTGGTACGTACCGATTCCATCGCTTCACGTATACATTCATATTCGTTCTTCATCTGTGAGAGTTCGGATAACTCTTTGAGCAATTCCTCATCATTACGTATTTGTGTCCCTGAACATTCACTTAATACTCTGTAGAATACACCGTCCTCAAATTCCAGCTCTAATGTAGCCGTTCCCCTGCCTAAATCTATATTTTCCGAATATGCTTTTTTCACATATTCGGGTGTATTAAGATGCGAACAGACACGCTCTACATCACGGATGTTCCGAATATCTGAAACAGCATTTTTCACCTCGTCATAAACCGAGCTTAAAAGCTCGTGTTCGGCAGGCAGACGGTTCAGCCAGCAAGGTATTTTAATCTCAATTTCACATAGCGGGAATTCCATAAGAATCTTGTTTATTATTCCGTTGATATCATCTCCGTTAAGCTCCTCGCAGTTTACCGTCATTACCGACACATCATGCTCATGCTCAATTTCAGACGCTATCCGTTTTGCCTCTGCTGATTGCGGAGCTGATGAGTTTAACAATACTACAAACGGTTTATTTATTGCCTTTAGTTCACGTATTACACGTGATTCTGCATCAACATATCCCTCACGCGGAATTTCAGAGAAAGAACCGTCCGTTGTAACAACCAGACCTATTGTGGAATGGTCACATATGACCTTTTTCGTTCCAAGCTCTGCGGCATCGTTAAACGGTATCGGATGGTCAAACCAGGGTGTGTTTACCATTCTCGGCTCGCCGTCCTCCTGATAGCCTAGCGACTCGTCTACTATATACCCCACACAGTCAATCATTCTTACACGCATGCTTGCGTTATCACCCGGTGTTATCTCTATCGCCTCATTCGGGATGAACTTAGGCTCGGTTGTCATAATTGTTCTGCCCGCCGCCGACTGCGGTAACTCATCACGTGTACGCTCTGCCTGATATACATTTGTCATATTCGGAATAACAAGGGTGTCCATAAACTTTTTAATAAATGTGGATTTACCTGTTCTTACAGGACCTACCACGCCGATATATACGTCTCCGTTATTACGCCGTGCAATATCACGGTAGATGTTCGTTTCTTCCATTTCGCTTCCTCCTTGAATTTGCTTTTCATTCCATATATATTCTTGTACATATAAAATATGCAGTTTTTTTCTCAATAAGCCTTGACAAATAATTTTAAAGTAGTATAATACTTGTAATCACGGATTTCGGGAGGGCAAAAAGTACTATGAAAAAACAGAAAGCCATTGATTTATGCAACGGTCCGTTACTGGGCAAAATCATACTGTTCACTATCCCAATACTGCTCACAGGAATACTGCAGCTCCTGTTTAACGCTGTGGATATGGTCGTTGTGGGACGTTTCTGCGGAAGTGCATCACTTGCGGCTGTCGGCTCTACCGGTCCGATAACTAACCTTGTTGTTTGTCTTTTTATGGGACTTTCAGTAAGTTCGGGAATTATGATTTCGCACGCTGTCGGTGCGAACCAGAAAAAAGAGATTGACAGAGTTTTACATACCTCCACACTTTCGAGTTTTCTTATCGGAGCAGTGCTCGGAGTTATCGGTTTCATAATAACACCGTGGCTTTTAAAAATCACCAACACACCCGAAGATGTCTTTGATAAGGCAGCAATATATATGAGGATAATATTTATCGGAATGCCGGTAAATATGCTCTTTAACTTCTGTGCAAGTATGCTTCGTTCAACAGGTGACTCCATACGACCGCTTATATACCTTGTGATTGCAGGACTTACCAATGTTGTTCTGAACATTATTCTTATTACAGCAGTTCATCTTGATGTTGCAGGTGTTGCAATCGCAACAGTAGTGTCACAGGTGATTTCGTCGTTACTTATAGTATACAGGCTTGTAAAGGGAACTGAACATTTAAAGCTCAAACGCTATAAACTGCATATTTCTGTTCCGCATCTGAAAAAACTTATGGCAATAGGTATTCCTGCCGGAATACAAGGTATGATGTTCTCGATTTCAAATACAATGATACAGTCATCAATAAACTCGTTCGGTACAGCCGCCATTGCCGGCAACTCCGCAGGTGCAAGTATAGACGGATTCCTGTATATGAGTATGAACTCATTCTATCAGGCTGCAATAACGGCTTCCGGACAGAATATGGGTGCACGCAAATACGGACGAATTGCACGAAGCGCTGTTGTTTGTTTGCTTGCGGCAGCATTTCTTGGGTTCTCTCTCGGACTTTTATCAAAAATATTTGCACCCCAGCTTTTATCAATATATACCAATGATGCCAAAGCAATCGAAATCGGAATACTTCGTCTTAACATAATGGGTTCATTCTATCTCCTTTGCGGTCTGATGGAAGTGCTTGTGGGAATAATACGTGGTATGGGACATTCGTTTACGACTATGATTGTTTCCATTATCGGCGTGTGCGGAATCCGAATAGTATGGATTTACACCATATTCCAGAAAATACATACACTTGACTGTCTGTATTTTTCATATATCGTATCGTGGACGTTCGTTATTATAGTGGACGCAATTATGCTTATGGTTTATCTAAAAAAACTGAAAAAATCACAGATATAGAAAAAATCATCCCGAAAACGGGATGATTTTTTCATATGGTCTTCTTTCGTATCATTGCACCCACTGCAATCGGAGAATCACAGTCCATTGTGATTATTTCCTCTGCGTGCGGTGCTACAGTTACGCTTTCGCCCTTTTCATTTTTCATATTCTTTGCCGTCAGCTTTGTATACGGCTTATTGGGCTGAATTATTTCAAGCTCGTCACCCTCAAAGAATCTGTTACGCTGTGTCAGTGTAATCCGACCGCTGTCATAACCCGTAACGATTCCGACAAGCTCGTAGTCACGTATATATGAGCTTGTTTCATACACCTGACCGTCTGTTCCCGGTCTTCCGAAATAGAATCCCGTTGTATACGGACGGTGACTGACCTTACAAAGTTCTTCGAGTTCTTCCGGGTTAAATACATAGTTTTCAGGGTCTGCACAGTAGCGGTCAATTTCACGACGGTATGCACCGACAACGGTCGCAACATAGAATGAAGTTTTCACCCTGCCCTCTATTTTAAGGCTTGCAATACCACTCTTTACAAGCTCCGGTATATGCTCTATTGTACACAAATCCTTGGAGTTAAATATAAACGTTCCACGCTCGTTCTCAAACACATCAAAATACTCACCCGGTCGTTTTTCTTCGACAAGCGAATAGTTCCATCTGCACGGATGTGCACAAGCACCGAGGTTTGAGTTTCTGCCCGTCATATAGTTTGACAACAAACATCTGCCCGAATAGGAAATACACATTGCACCGTGAACAAAAGCTTCAAGTTCAAGGTCAGGCGACACATTCTTCTGTATCTCCTCTATTTCCTTGAACGACATCTCACGTCCCAGCACAACACGCTCTGCACCGAGCTTGTGCCACATATCAGCCGTCATATAGTTTGTATTATTTGCCTGCGTGCTGACATGAATCGGGATTTCAGGTGCAATAGTACGCATCATATTAAATAATCCCAGATCAGCAATCAATACAGCATCAAAGCCAAGCGGACGTATTTCTTCTATAAACTCACGAAACTTTGATATATCACGGTTATGTGCGATTATATTAGCCGTAAGATATACCTTCTTACCTCTGTCGTGTGCATATTTAAGTCCCTCTTTCATATCATCAAGCGAAAAGTTTTCCGCCGCTACACGCAACGAAAATGCCTCACCGCCTATATACACTGCATCAGCACCGTAATCAATCGCCGTTTTTAATTTTTCAAGGCTTCCGCCCGGAGCAAGTAATTCAGGTTTTTTCATTTCAAGTTCCTCTTATATCAGATTTATGCCATAACCAAGCACTTTTATTTTCTTATCTGCCGTTTTTATTTCTTCAGAAAAAGATGATGCAACACTGCCGACAAAGTCTGATGCAAATTCATATTCGTATTCGTACTCATATGCATTACTGCCATATGAGCCTTTTTTTAAACTGCTCTGCGACATTTTTTCATCACCTCTTACTTATCAAATATTTCCATACTGCGGGTTAAAATCCCGCTTGCATACGAAAGCACCACACCATAGTTCGTTACCGGCACTCCCGCTTTTTTGCAATATTCTATTCTGTTCTGCATTGTTTTTGCATTGAGCATACAACCGCCACAGTGTATCACCAAATCATAGTCTGATAAATCATCAGGGAAATCGTGATGTACACTGTACTCAAATTCAAGCTCTTTGCCCGTATATTTGCGGAGCATTCCGGGTATCTTCACTCTGCCGATATCCTCGTGCGAAGTGTTGTGAGTGCAAGCCTCAGCCATAAGGATTCGTGCCTTATCGGGAAGCGTATCAAGCGCTTTTGCACCCTCTGAAAGTGTTTTTATATCTCCCTTTGCATTTGCAAGAAGCATCGAAAACGATGTAAGCTTTATTCTTTCGGGTACAATTTCCGAAACCTTTTTGAAAATCTGTGAATCGGTCACCACAAGGTCAATCTTTTTCAGCTCGTCAAGTGTTTTGGCAAGCTCCGTATCACGTACACACACTGCACGCATACCGTTATCAAGGCAATCACGTATCAACTGTACCTGAGGCAATATAAGTCTGCCTTTGGGTGCTTCTGAATCTATCGGAATAACAAGCACCACAGTTGCATCCGGCAGAAGAAGTCCGCCCAGAAGGCTCTTTTCTTCCTTAACGGTTTTTGTAAGTTTTTTTATCAGCTTATTTCTTAATTCTTCTATTGATTTATCGTCCTTAACCGAAACGCAGACTGCATCCGTAAACTCTTTTAAATCAGGCTTACCCAAATCGGATTTTGTAAAAACGAGCATATGCGGTATCTTACGCCTGTCAAATTCTGCCAGGGCATCCTCATATGCCGTTCTGTCAAACGCTGTTATATCGGCTGTATATACTGCAAAATCGGTACGGTCAAGAAGTTTGTTGGTTTTCTCCTGACGCTTGTCACCTATTTGTGTTGTATCACCCCAGCCGGCAGTGTCAGTCAGAGCCACAGGTCCGAATCCTATAAGCTCCATCGCCTTTGTTACGGGGTCGGTTGTTGTGCCTTCCTGCTCGGAAACTATCGCCATCTCCTGACCGATAATTTTATTGAAAAGTGAGGACTTGCCGGAGTTCGTGTTTCCGAAAATCGTTATATGTGTCCTTAAAGATAACGGTGTTTTCTCCATAAAAGCCCTCCTCTCCTGTTAATCGTAAATTTTATTTAAAAGCTCCTCGTATCCGATTTCTTTAACCTCACCGGATGCAAGGTCTTCGGGAAGCTTTAAACCGCCGATTGATACACGTTTAAGATATACAACCGTCTTCCCCACACGCTCGAACATACGCTTTACCTGATGGAATTTACCCTCTGCAATCTCAACATATGCCTCTGCGTCAGCACAGATTTCAAGCTTTGCCGGTTTTGCAGTGAATTCCTTAAACTCCATACCGCCTTGAAAAACAGATATATCAGCATCTTCTGCAGGCTTATCAAGTCTTGCAAAATATCTTTTGTATACATTCTTTTTCGGCGATGTTATGTCGTGCACAAACTCACCGTCATTGGTGAGGATTAAAAGTCCCTCGGTATCTATATCAAGTCTTCCTGCAGGAAAAACATCAAAATGCCGGTATTCTTCCGGCACAAGATCTGTTACAACGGGGTATTTTTTATCCTCCGTTGCACTGACATAGCCCGACGGCTTATTGAGCAAAAGATAAACAAACCGCCGATATAAAACAGCTTGTCCGTTTACTGTAACGGCATCGTTTTCTTCTACCTGCATTTCGGGTTTTGTTATTATCTCACCATTTACGGTAACTGCTTTTTTTCTTATAAGCTGTTTAATGTCCTTTCTCGACATATCGGTCGAGTCGGACAAAAATTTATCTAAACGCATAAATTTTCCTCTATATAAATAGTTTTAAAAATGTTCAGATTGTGCTTTTAGGCAAGCGAGCTATACACAGGTATGCGAGCGAGCACAAAAGTGCAAGATGGGCGTTTTTAGATTACTTTCCAACGCAGAAATTATGAAAAATATCCGCCACTACCGATTCTGATACCGTTTCACCCGTAATCTCACCAAGGCTGTCCATAGCCTGTGCAATGTCAATCGAAACTATATCACACGGCATACCCATCTCAAGAGCATCAGCAACTCTTATAAGTGCATCCCGAGCTCCGATAAGTGCCGTTTTATGACGCATATTTGTTATAATTCTGCCGTTTTCAGACTCAATTGCATCAAGCTTGCACAGCTTTTCAATTGCATCGGCAAGCTTGTCCGTACCATCGCCTGTCTTTGCGCTGATTTCTATTACTGTGTCTTTTTCATCAAACCTGTCGGCTTTTACATTCACTGATAAATCGGACTTGTTAAGCAGAATTATGCGTGTTTTGTCCTTTGTTGCGTCAAGGACTTGCATATCCTCTTTATCCATGCCTGCCGCACTGTCGATTACAACTATTACAAGGTCTGCCGAGTCAAGATACTGTCTTGATTTCGTAACGCCTATTTTTTCAACCACATCGTCAGTTTCACGGATTCCTGCAGTGTCAGAAAGAATAAGCGGTATACCTTTTATTGTTACACTTTCCTCTATAACATCGCGTGTTGTTCCGGCGATATCCGTAACAATCGCACGCTCGTCCTGTGCAAGACAGTTCAGGATGCTTGACTTACCCACATTAGGTTTGCCTACGATAGCTGTTCGTATTCCGTCACGCATCATACGGCCGTTGTCGCTCGTTTCTATCAGGCGTGATACACGCCCGGCACAGTCACAGCATACGTTTTTGATATCGTCCTCTGTCACGTCCTCAAGGTCTTCGTCCGGATAGTCGATTATGACCTGCATTTCGGCACACAAATGAACGAGAGTGTCACGCACTACCTTTATCTCCTTTGACAAAGCACCGCCAAGCTGTGACATTGCATTACGCTGTGAAAGCTCGTTTTTAGCATTTATTATATCTATAACCGCCTCTGCCTGCGATAGGTCAATACGTCCGTTAAGGAACGCACGCTTTGTAAACTCGCCCGGCTCTGCCATATATGCACCTGCTTCAATTATGCATTTCAACACTGCGTGCGTGGTTACAGTTCCGCCGTGACAGCTTATCTCGACTGTATCCTCACGGGTGAATGTCTTGGGTGCACGCATAACGGAAACAAGTACCTCATCAACGCTTTCACCGTTCGCATTTTTTATAAATCCGTAGTGAATGGTGTGTGACGGCACATCAGAAAGGCTTTTGCCCGAAAACACCTTATCGGCAATCGCAACAGCGTCCGTTCCGCTTATGCGTATTACCGATATTCCGCCCGTTCCCTGCGGTGTCGCAACAGCGGCGATTGTTCTGTCAGTTAGCTTTGTCATCTATCAAACCCTTAAGCTCGTCCATAAACGTGCTCAGATCTTCAAACTGCTTATATACAGACGCAAAACGTACATATGCAACCTCATCAAGAAGACGGAGCTTATCCATAACCATTTCACCGATTACCGTTGATTTTACCTCACGCTCCATTGACTGTGCAAGCTCGCTTTCGATATCGTCTGCAATTTTTTCCATCTGTACGATAGAAATCGGACGTTTCTCACACGCAGTAATAATACCCTTTAACACCTTGTTACGGTTAAACGGCTGACGTGACTCGTCCTTCTTTATAACAACAAGTGCAACAGACTCAAGCTTTTCATAGGTTGTAAAACGCTTACCGCATTTTAAACATTCACGGCGGCGTCTGATTGAGTTGTTCTCCTCTGTCGGACGTGAGTCGATTACTTTACTTTCGATAAATGAACAGTACGGACATTTCATAGTTTTTTAGTTCCTTTCACTAATTGTATGTATATATAGTATATTATACCACATATAGTGTTCTTTTTCAAGAGTTTTCACTAAAATCGAATGATTTGACCAATACAAATTCATCACTCATTGCTGTTATTGTATGCCACGGAACAGACATTTCACCGATACTAAACAGCGACGCCAATAGTCCGTAATGTTTTCGTATTATCATTGCAGTTATACGCCCGCTTACCTCGTCGATTTCGATATCTGACACATATCCTATACATTCTGCCGTATTTATATCAATAACCGTCCTGCGTCTGAGTTTTGCTCCATGAAACAAAAATAACACCCCTTATACAGTTTATGAGGTGTTATCACTATTTATTTTTTCTTTTTACGTTTTACGGGTTTTAAATCATAAATACGAATCTGAACTATCATACCCGTAACAAATATTATACCCGCTATTATCCACGTTTTTATATCGGGGAAATAAAAACCGATAAGTGCGAGCGAGCTTGTTGCGGCAATAACAGCACCCGATGCCGCAGTCACAAGAGATATTGTTATTTTAGACCTTGATGCCGCCATTATACCCATTATAACACCCACCACGAGGTCGATAAAAAGCAGCGTATTGTTGCTTATTCCGTCAGGTGCGATTTTCATTTCCGATGTTAAAAGGAACGCAAGCACCCAGCCGAGTGTACTTATTCCTATAAAGTAACCTAAGGATTTAAAGTATTTTACTACCACCATCAGCAGAACGCTCAACACTGCAGCAAGTATTATCATAACTATCAGGCTGTTGAATATAAGTATACCTGCCATTGCACCCAACAGCATACCGCACAAAAACGCACACACCGATACAACGCCCATCATCGTTTCACGGCCACGCATTGCGATTACCACACCCATGACCGCGAATATGATAAACAGAACTGCCGCAACCGCAGTTCCTGCCGCACCCATGGTATTACGGCAGAAATTTACCAAATGTATCATAATTTCTCCTTAAAATAACGGGGGCTGTTGCATAACGCAACAGCTCCGTAGAATTATCAGCAAATTTCGCAAATCCAGCCTTCGGGAGCTTCAATTCTTCCCATCTGGATTCCTGTCAATGTATCATAAAGCTTCTTTGTAACAGGGCCCATCTCGTCCATACCGCTCGGCAGACAGATTTCCTCGCCGTGGTTATAAATCTTACCAACGGGTGAAATAACAGCCGCAGTACCGCAAAGACCGCATTCTGCAAAGTCCTTGAGCTCTGATACATAAACTTCTCTCTCTTCAACCTCAAGGCCAAGATAGTGTTCTGCAACGTACATAAGCGAACGTCTTGTTACTGACGGTAAGATACTGTCAGATTTCGGTGTTACAACCTTGCCGTCCTTTGTTATGAAGAGGAAGTTTGCACCGCCGGTTTCTTCTACCTTTGTTCTTGTCTGCGGGTCAAGATACATATTCTCGTCAAAGCCCTTTTCGTGTGCATCAACGATTGCATAAAGGCTCATTGCATAGTTAAGACCTGCCTTGATATGACCTGTACCTTTTGGTGCGGCACGGTCAAAGTCCGAAACACGGATAGTAAGCGGTTTTGCACCGCCCTTGAAGTACGGTCCGACCGGTGTTGTAAATGCTCTGTACTGGAACTCTGTTGCAGGCTTAACACCAATTACTTCGTTTATACCGAACATAAACGGTCTGATATAAAGCGATGCACCTGTTCCGTACGGCGGAACGTATGCGGCATTCGCCTTTACTACCTGCTTTATAGAATCAATAAACTGCTCTTTCGGAAGCGGTGGCATCTGCATACGCTCTGCTGAGTTCATAAGACGCTCTGCGTTCATATCCGGACGGAATGTTACTATACGTCCATCCTCAGTTGTGTATGCCTTGATACCCTCGAAAATTGTCTGGGCATACTGCAAAACGCAGGCACATTCACTCATAACAATTTTGTCATCGTCAATGAGTGCACCCTCATCCCACTTGCCGTCTTTATATGTTGCAACGTATCTCTTGTCTGTTTTGATGTAACCAAAACCAAGGTTGCCCCAGTCTATATCTTTTTTCTCCATTGTTAAAAAATTCCTTTCAAAATATCAACTTACTTTATATTATACCACTCTCATTTTCATTTGTAAATAGTTTTTCGCAAAAAAAGATGACGTCGGATGACGTCATCTTTTGATTTTATTTAAGAAACTCTGAAATGGGCAGATTCATTGTTCTTAACTGGTCTGCCATGAGTCCTACTACCCAGTCAGCACCTGCTAACGTTGTATGCGTATCTCCGGGGTTATAATACTGCGAGATACCCGCTGAACCAACCTTTTCAAGTGATGCACGAGTCAAAGAGTCAATGTCTATATACGGTGTACCGTACTTTTCTGCCGCCGCAATCGCTGTCTCGGGATATTCTCCGTGTGAGTCTGTTGCAACTCCGCCATTAAGCCAGGGACGTGCAACCGGTGTTACTACTACCGGAATCATACCCTTTGCCTTTACTGCACGGATAATCTGTTCGTGGAACAAGCCGTATTCTTCAAGGTTTGATGAATTATAGTCGTTCTTATTCTCGTTATGTCCAAACATAAAGAATACATAGTCTCCCGGCTTACCCTTGTCCATGATATACTTGATACTGTCTTAGTTACAGTAACGTTGGTATCTTTCATCATAAACGAGCGTACTCTGCCTGCTGATGAAGTAAGGTCACCGCTTGCACCGCTTGTATCACGTGTTATATTTGCTGCATAGCAGTTTGTTATCGAACTGCCTGTCGAATCCTGTGACCATCCTATAAAACTGCCCGAATGTCCGTAGGCACAGATTTTTGTGTTTATTACATAACAGTCAGAAACATTAGCCATTCTTCTGAACCAGCCGATAAATCCGCCTACGCCGTACTCTTCTGCCCACCATCTCACGTTTGTGTTACGCAATGATGAGTTCTTTACGAAACAGTTCTTGAACGTACCACTGCCGGCTGCCGCCATACCGCCTATACGGTGACCAATGTTTCTGTCACTGCCCTCTACAGACGGAACATATATATTTATATTTATTTATATTTAT
>JAFODX010000212.1 GCA_017380475.1 Clostridia bacterium | reverse complement strand
TGTACCGCATAGGTGTTTTCACAACGATTATAATGCTTGTAATCCAGTATCTTCTCCATGCACGTAACCGTTTCACAAAGACTCATAAAACAAAGCTTTTAAGAGTCTTTGGTGTATCTGAAGAGGGTTACGAAAAGAGAATGATAGAAATGTTCGCACAAAAGCAGATTTCTGTCAGTGATGTTTCAATAGTCAAGAACGAAAACAACGAGATTGATTATACATTCCATATAGAAATAGCAGACGATAAATCAGAGGAAGAACTTGTACGTGAGATACCGTACGCTTGCTCATTAAAATATGTTAATTAAAGGTAATACATAATGAATATGATAAAAGACATCCAGCAAGAGATACTAAAGCTAAAGAAAGAAAAAGATATCTGCATACTTGCGCACAGCTATGAAGCGCATGAAATCCTTGAAATAGCTGATTATGCAGGCGATTCATATGCGTTGAGCGTAAAAGCAAAAGAGGTTGATGCTAAAACCGTAATAATGTGCGGTGTTCGTTTCATGGCAGAAACGGTAAAGATTCTTTCACCTGAAAAACAAGTCATTCTTGCGACACCTGAGGCAGGCTGTGAGATGGCAGATATGATGAACAGGGCAATGATAGAAAAGGTGAAAGCAAAGCATCCTGACTATACGGTGGTGGCATATGTAAATACCACAGCCGAGCTTAAAGCGATATGTGACGTATGCGTAACCTCATCATCTGCAGTAAATGTGGTAAAGAACATAGAGAATGACAAAATTCTGTTTATACCGGATAACAATCTCGGAACATTCGTGAAGCGATTGTTGCCGGAAAAGGATATAATGCTTCTTGACGGCTGTTGCCCGATTCACGCATCGGTAACACCCGAGGAGGTTATTCGTGCGAAGGTGGCGCACCCCGATGCATTGATTTTGATTCATCCTGAATGTCGTCCTGATGTTGCAGGAATGGCAGATTTTGTAGGCTCAACTGCAGATATTATGAACTTTGCGAAGAACTCGGAAAGAAAAGAGTTCATAATCGGTACAGAAATAAGCATTGCCGAGCATTTGCAGTATGAATGTCCCGATAAGCGATTCTATCCCTTGTCTGCCAAGCTCATATGCAAGAATATGCGTCTTACAACACTTGTTGATGTGCTTGATTGCTGTAAAGGTATCGGCGGTGAAGAGATAGTGCTGGATAATGAAACAATCACTTCGGCAAAGAAATGTATTGATGAAATGATAAGGCTTAATCATGAATAATAAAACAATAATAGCAATGAGTGGCGGAGTTGACAGCTCCGTTGCTGCATTTTTAACGAAAAATCAGGGTTTTGATATGCTTGGCGTAACACTTGCACTCACCGATATTGAGTCAAGTGATATAACTGATGCAAAAGCAGTAGCAACCCGTCTGGGCTTTGACCATACAGTAGTGGACTTAAAGGCAGAATTTAGCCGTGAGGTAATCGGACGTTTTATTGATGCGTACGAGAATTTAAGGACCCCAAATCCGTGTATTTACTGTAACAGACACATAAAATTCGGCTTGTTAGGTGACTATGCAAAAGAAAACGGATACTCGTATGTTGCAACAGGTCATTATGCGCAGATAACGGAGGAGAACGGACGTTATATATTAAAAAAAGGCGTTGATGCATCTAAAGACCAGAGCTATGTGCTGTATTCACTCACACAGGAGCAGTTAAAGCATACACTGTTTCCGCTCGGCAGTCTGTCAAAGGCAGAAGTGCGTGAGATTGCAGTGGAGAATAATTTTGTGAACGCACGCAAGAAAGAAAGTCAGGATATCTGCTTTGTTCCGGATGGTGACTATGCAGGTTTTATCGAAAGGTATCTTGGCAAAACCTACAAAGAGGGCGATTTCGTGGACTTTGACGGAAATGTTCTCGGCACTCATAAGGGACTTATAAGGTATACTGTAGGTCAGAGAAAAGGGCTTGGGCTTGCACTTCCGAAACCCATGTATGTGTGTGAGCTTTGCGGTGAAAAGAACTGTGTCGTGCTTGGCGATAATGAGGACTTGTTCTCAAAAACACTTGATGCAGACGATATAAACCTTATAACAACCGATAAAATTGACACATCAATCCGTGTTGAGGCAAAGGTGCGTTACAGTCAGAAAGCACAGAAAGCGACAGTGTGGCAGACTGAAGACGATAAAATCCATATCGAGTTTGACGAACCGCAAAGAGCGATAACAAAAGGACAGGCAGTGGTTCTTTATGACGGAGATACAGTAGTAGGTGGGGGAACTATAATATGAGTGAAAAGTTTATAAGAACCCGGCGTCTTTTAGGCGATACGGCCATGGATAAACTCAAAAACGCACGTGTTGCGGTGTTTGGTGTCGGCGGTGTCGGCGGATATGTTGTAGAGGCACTTGTAAGAAGCGGTATAGGCGAGATTGATATATTCGATAACGATACCGTAGCAGAATCGAACATTAACCGTCAGATAATTGCGACAACCGAAACGATAGGCAGACTTAAGGTCGATGTAGCAAAAGAACGTGCACTCCTGATAAACCCCGATATAAAAGTAAACTCGCATAACTGCTTTTATATGCCTGATAATGCCGATAACTACAACTTAGCAGAGTATTCATATATAGTTGATGCAATTGATACGGTAACGGCAAAAATAGAACTTATAAAACGTGCAAAGGCTCTTGACGTGCCGATAATAAGTTCTATGGGGACAGGAAATAAGCTTGATGCTTCGATGCTCGAAGTAACAGATATAAAGAAAACAGAGATGTGTCCCCTTGCGCGGACAATGCGCCGTGAACTGAAAAACCGTGGCATAACGTCTTTAAAGGTTGTATATTCAAAAGAAAAACCAATAGTCCCCGACGATGGAGAAAGAACGCCTGCGTCGGTTGCATTTGTCCCTGCTGCGGCGGGTCTTATAATTGCCGGCGAGGTAGTAAAGGATTTGACAGAAGGATGATAAGATACCATCACGTAAAAATTTAACGTGGTGGTATTTTCTTGATGAAAATGCAAAATTTCTGATAAATGTTCTTTACTTTTCAATACAATAGTAGTATAATTAAAACAACAACAAATAAGGAGTTTTTTTATGATGACAAAAGCTGATAAATTCAGAGAATATATAAACGGACGAAACGTCACGGTAATAGGAATAGGCATATCAAATCTGCCTCTTATAAAGTATCTTGTAAAGGCAGGTGCTAATGTTACTGCGTGTGATGTTCATAACGCAGAGTGGCTTGGCGATAACTACAAGGAATGTGAAAAGCTTGGGGTTAAAACCTGTCTTGGTGAGAATTATCTTGATAACCTTACCGATGATTTAATATTTAAAACCCCCGGTATGCGTTATGACATACCACAGCTTGTATCAGCAAGAGACCGTGGTGCAACTGTGACTTCTGAAATGGAAGTGTTTTTTGAGCTTTGTCCGTCACATATAATAGCCGTTACAGGTTCTGACGGAAAGACAACAACAACATCTTTAATTCACCGTATGCTCACCTCTGCCGGATATAAAACGTGGCTTGGCGGTAACATCGGTAAACCGTTACTTTCAGAAGTAGATGATATGAAAGAAACAGACTATGTTGTTCTTGAGCTTTCGTCGTTCCAGCTCCATACAATGAAAAAATCACCGGAGATTGCAGTGATTACGAACTTAAGCCCGAACCATCTTGACTGGCACACTGACTATAACGAATATATAGATGCAAAAACGAACATATTTAAGTATATGTCACAGAATAACAGACTTATTTTAAATGCAGACAACGCCGACAGTGCGGCACTGCTTCCGCTTGCACACTGCGATGTAAAGATGTTCTCCCGCAAGCTCAATTCATATGTACACCTTGACGGAGATATGATTGTATGTGACAATAAGCCGGTACTTGATGTTAAAGATATCAAAATTCCGGGTATGCACAATGTGGAAAACTATATGACGGCAATTGCGGCAATACGTGAACTTGTGGATAATGATGTAATTGTAAACACGGCGAAGGATTTTGGGGGTGTTCCGCACAGAATAGAGCTTGTCAGAACACTTAACGGTGTAAGATATTATAACAGCTCTATTGATTCAAGCCCGAACAGAACAATCAACACGCTTAATGTATTCCCAGAAAAGGTAATACTTATAAGCGGCGGTAAGGACAAGGGAATCCCGTATGACGAGATTGGTGAGCCGATTGCAGACCATGTAAAGACATTGATTTTAATCGGCGCTACAAGCGGTAAGATAGAGGACGCACTCCGTGCAACAGGCAGAGCAGACGAAGTAAAGATAATCCATGCCGACACTTACGAAGAAGTAGTAAAAACTGCGTATAATGAAGCAGAAGAGGGAGATGTTGTAATTCTTTCATCAGCATCAACGAGCTTTGATATGTTCCGTAACTTTGAG
>JAFODX010000211.1 GCA_017380475.1 Clostridia bacterium | reverse complement strand
TTTGGAGGTGGTTTTTGTGATAATGGACTTGCACAATCATACAGTGTTCAGTTATGACGGGTCAAATACGCCCGAAGAAATAATCGAACACGCAATTCTTCACGGTTTTGATGCTGTGGGAATATGCGACCATGAGTTTACAATACAAGACCGCCTCGGCGATTATATAAGATACCTGCATCAATGCAAGGAGAAGTATAAAAAGGATATAAAAGTCCTTGTCGGACTTGAAGTGAGTATGTGCCCGCCACCCGAAAATTTTATGGGGCAGGACATAACGGGTCTGGACTATATTCTGTTTGAACGTCTTGACCGCTTCAACGCAACGGACTTAAGCGATTTTCTTGAGCTGCGCCGTGAATTTGACTGCCCTGTGGGACTTGCCCACTGTGACATATTCAAAATGAGCGAAGATTACGGTGTGGATATGTTGGAGCTTATGCGTCGTGAGAATGTTTTCTGGGAGCTTAACACGTCCGGAAACTATAATTATTACTACGATTTTCTGACAAACGAGAGTAAGCGTGATGCGGTAAAGCGTTCGGGAGTGGGAGTTTCCATAGGCTCTGATACGCACGCAATATTCGAGTTCAGAAAGAAACAGATTATAAATGCAAACAAGCTTATACGGGATATGGCGTTGCCGTTACCGTTTAGAATGATATAGAGAGGGATAAAAATGTCAGACTGGAAATTACATACACCAAACGGTGTAAATGACGTACTTCCTCAGGAATGTGCGGTTAAAAAAGAGATAGAGAACACAATATGGACGGTTTTTGCATCGTTCGGATATAAAGAGGTGGAAACACCGTCGTTTGAATATTATGACTGTTACAGTGGTGAGCGTGGACAGATAACGCAGGAAACCTTGTATAAGTTTTTTGATGAGCAGGGCAGAATCCTTGCACTGCGTCCGGATTTCACAACCTCAATCGCAAGAATGGCGGCAACAAAAGCTGCAGGTGAAACAACTCCGGCACGTTATATGTATACAGGAAGTGTTTACAGAGCCGAGCATACAGAGGGTGTAAGAAACCGTGAAATAACACAGAGCGGCATTGAACTTATAGGCTCATACAGTGCAAAGGCGGATGCTGAGGTTATTGCGGCGGCAATGGAGGCTGTAACAGCGCTCGGTATCGAGGACTTTTCAATGGAAATTGGTCAGGTAGGGTTCTTTAACGGTCTTGTTGAACAGCTTGGTCTTGATGATGACACAACAGAGAAGCTTCGTGCAAGCATTGATTCAAAGAACTCGCCAAGCATAAAGAATATAGTTAAAAATCTTGATATTGCCGATGATGTAAAACAGCTTATGATTGATTTACCGTACCTTTTCGGCGGTGCTGATATAATTGACCGTGCAGACGTTAAGGGACTTAACCCCACGTCAAAGGCGGCACTTGACAACTTGCGTGAGATTTATAATCTCTTGACACTCTACGGATTTGAAAAGTATATTTCACTTGACCTCGGAATGTTACAGAGTATTGATTATTACACAGGTTCGATTTTTAAATGTTATACTCACGGTGTCGGTTTCCCGATTGCCGCAGGCGGAAGATATGATAATCTTATGGGCGGTTTCGGTGAAGCAAAAGGTGCTGTTGGCTGTGCAATGGGCATAAACAGAATTATGCAGATATACACAGGTGCACCTGATAGTGTTGCATCAACGCTTGTTGTTGCAGAAAATAATGCAGACGGACTTGCATATGACCTAGCATATAACCTGAGAGTAAATGGCTGTCTTACAGAAATGTATATAGGTGACGGCTTCGACGGTGCAGAGGAGTACGCAAAAAAGACAAACAACACTTGCATATTGCGTGTGTTCGCAGATAAGAAGCTCATAATTTATGATTTGGAGCGTGACGAAGCTGTTGAAACAGATACGGACACATTTATGGGCTATGACGATATATTAGCACCCGAACCTGAGGAGTTGACACCGCAGGATATGGGATTCAGACAGTTCTGAGGAATAACGAAAGGATAAAGTTATGAATTATTTGACGGTAGCCTTGGCAAAAGGCAGACTTGCAGAGCTTGCGATGGATATATTCATTGAAATCGGAATGGATTGCTCGGAAATGAAAGAGAAGTCCCGAAAGCTCGTTTTCACTGATGAAAAAAACAAAATGAAATTTATACTTGTAAAGGCGTCAGATGTTCCCACATATGTTGAATACGGTGCGGCAGACATTGGTATTGTAGGCAAGGACACGCTTTTAGAAGAGAACAGAAACCTTTATGAAATGGTAGACCTCGGATTTGGCAAATGCAGTATGTGCGTATGCGGTGACCCGAAGTTAAAAGGTAAGCTTGATACTATAACAAACCTCAAGGTAGCATCAAAGTATCCGAATATCGCCCGTAAATATTTCCAGGACGAAAAGGGTCAGACGATTGATATTATAAAGCTTAACGGCTCGGTTGAGCTTGGACCGATAGTCGGACTTTCGGACGTGATCGTGGATATTGTTGAAACAGGTTCAACATTGCGTGCAAACGGACTTGATGTTCTGGAAGAAATCTGCGAATTGAGTGCAAGATTTGTTGTGAACAAGGTAAGTATGAAAATGGAAAGAGAACGTATTCTCTCAATAGTGAAAGCATTTTCTGAAAAGACAGAAGCTGAATAAGCCTTACAGAAAGGAAATACAAAATGAGAATATATCCTGCAATAGATATTAAAGACGGAAATTGCGTCAGACTTTTAAGAGGCAGTTTTTCGGACGTTACCGTTTACGGTGACAATCCTGCCGGAATGGCAAAAAAATGGGAAGAACTCGGCGGTGAGTTCATTCACGTTGTAGACCTTGACGGAGCATTAAAAGGCCATGGCGTAAATGCAGAAGCTATAAAGAGCATCTGTGATGCTGTCGGTGTTCCCGTTCAGACCGGTGGCGGTATCCGTACAATGGTTGATATAGAGGCAAAACTTGAGTGTGGAATAAACAGAGTTATAATCGGAACAAAAGCAGTTTCAGATGCAGATTTTGTAAAAGAAGCGGTTAAAAAATACGGTGAAAAAATCGTAATCGGCATTGACGCAAAGGACGGTATGGTTGCAATTGAGGGCTGGGAAAAAACCTCGGATTATACTGCGGTTGAGTTCGCCAAGAAAATGGTGGATATAGGCGTTAAGACTATTATCTATACTGACATTGCAACAGACGGAACACTTATGGGCCCGAATGTAGAAGCAATGTCAGAAATGGTAAAGGCAACGGGCATTGACATAATTGCATCAGGCGGAATAGGCAGCATTGAACATATAAAATCACTTGTACCTACAGGTGTTGAGGGTGTTATAACAGGACGTGCACTCTACACCGGAAACATTGAGTTGCCTGAAGCAATCAAGGCAGGAAAAGGAGAAATATAATGCTTGCAGTTGAAAGAAGATCTAAAATTGAACAGATGATAGCATCAAGCAAGAGCGTAATGGTGGTTGACCTTGCAAAGCAGTTTGAGGTTACGCCCGAAACAATCCGTGGCGACCTTTTAAAGCTTGAAAAGCAGGGGATACTCGTCCGTACATACGGCGGTGCAATCCTTGCAGGTGCATCAGGTTCAGAGCTTGGTTTTAAAGAGCGTGATACCGTAAATGCAGACCTTAAGCAGAGAATCGGCAAGCGTGCATCAGAGCTTATCCGTAACGGAGATACAATATTCCTTGACGCAAGTACATCAGCATTGTACCTTGCACGAAACATAAAAGAAAAACGCGGACTTACCGTTATAACAAACGCAGTAAGTATTATGTCAGAGCTTGCAGAGTGTGATAACATCCGTGTGGTATGTACGGGTGGCTTGTATGAGCAGAAGAGTATGTCGTATACCGGCAGATATGCAGAAAAAATGATACGTCAGAATTTTGCAGCAAATAAATTCTTCTTCTCGTGCCGTGGCGTAACACTTTCACGTGGTCTTGTTGAACGTGCTGAAGATGAGGCAGAGATAAAGCGTGCGATGCTCGAATCTTCGGATTCTGCAATATTTTTGGGTGACCACTACAAGTTCGGTAAAATGGGAATACCCGTTATCGCACCGCTTAACAAGATTGATAAGTTCGTAACTGACGTAAGACTTGACAGCGAGTGGTCGAGTGCATTGCAGGACAACGGTACAGAGATAATTTTGGCGGAGGAATAAATCACCCGTCTTGCACCCTTGTGCTTACTCGCGTACCTGTGTACAGCCTCGTTCGCCTAATGGCACAATCCGTGCAATTTATTCATCCGCTGTACATGTATTGAGAGGAATAATTATGGCAAAAAAATTTTATGCCGTCCGGCAGGGAAAGGTAACCGGAATCTTCACAAGCTGGGCTGAATGTAAAGATAGTATTGACGGATATCCGAAAGCCCAATACAAGGGATTTATGACACGTGCCGAAGCGGAAAGCTATATTAACGGCGAAGAAGAGTTAAGCGGTGTTGAGCCTCGCCCTGATGCGGTAGTTGCTTATGTTGACGGAAGCTATAAATCAGATACGCAGGAGTTTTCATACGGTGCGGTTATTTTCAGAAACGGCGAAGAAATTGAAATGAGCCACGCATACGATGAGCCTGAATACGCCGAAATGAGAAATGTAGCAGGCGAGATTGTGGGAGCAGGCAAGGTTATGGAATACTGTATCAGAAATGATATTAAAAAGCTTGATTTGTACCACGACTATGAGGGTATAGCCAAATGGTGTACGGGCGAGTGGAAGACGACAAAGCAGGTAACTAAAAGATACAAAGAATTTTATGATAAAGTAAAAACACAGCTTGATGTCAGATTTATCAAGGTAAAAGGCCATTCGGGCGATAAAAATAACGATCGTGCCGACAGACTTGCCAAATCTGCGTTGGGTATAGAATAAAAGAAAGGGAAGTGTATATCTGTGCGGTGTGAAAAATGTGGTACAATAGCGGGCAGTGATGATTTGTTCTGCTCAAATTGCGGTCAGAAGTTTGAACAGCAAGGTCAGCAGATGGATAATCAGACATATAATGCAACAGCAAAAAGTGTGGGTAGATATTGTCCGAACTGCGGAGCAGAGGTGTTGGCAGATGCGGTTTTTTGTACTTGTTGTGGTGCAAATATGAAAAATATCGTGTCAGGAGTGTATTCGTCCGGAGG
>JAFODX010000210.1 GCA_017380475.1 Clostridia bacterium | reverse complement strand
CCCTTGTATGAAAGAATCTTACATACGTCATTTTCCTTAACAAACTTCATCTTGTCAGCGATTTCGTTCATTGCAATCGGAAGCATATCAAATGTTTCCTGATCCATAAAGTGGTACAAATCACCGTCATTGTATGAATACTGCATATCACGTCTTTCAACGAATGCATTTTCAAACTTCTCTGTAGGTCTGAACGACTTTTCAACAACGCCGCCTGTAATAACGTTCTTCATCTTTGTTCTTACAAAAGCTGCGCCCTTACCCGGCTTAACGTGCTGGAATTCAACTACCTGCCAAACTCCGCCATCCATCTCGAATGTTACGCCGTTTCTGAAATCTCCTGCTGTTACCATAAAATATCATTCCTTTCCACCCTCTTTTGAGGGGTTTATCTTTTTCATAGTCTATATATATATATTTTACCAAAAAACTCCGCAAAATGCAAGTGTTTTTTTCATAAATATATTTATATCACAATAAGTTCTTTTGGTGATGCTGTGAGGTTGATTACTTCACCGTCCCAAACGGCTATCAAATCTTCGATTCTTACACCACCCCAACCGTCAATATATATACCCGGTTCTACACTCAGAATATTGCCGTTTTGCAGTACATCTGTGCTTTTAGGCGAAAAAACAGGCATTTCGTGAATTTCAATACCTACGCTATGTCCGAGTGAATGTCCGAAATTCTCACCGTATCCGGCATCGGTTATAATATCACGGGCAACCTTGTCAGCATCAGAACACGCCATACCGTTTTTCAGCGACGCAATGGCTGTTGTCTGCGCCTTTAAAACTATGTCATATATCTCTTTCTGTTTTGAATCAGCTTTCCCTACAACCACTGTTCTTGTCATATCAGAGCAGTAACCTTTATATCTGCAACCGAAATCAAAGGTTACAAAATCGCCGTTTTCTATAACCTTATCACTTGCCACGCCGTGAGGCATAGCACTGCGTACACCCGATGCCACAATTGTATCAAAAGACAAGCCCGATGCACCTGACTTTCGCATAAACATTTCAAGCTCAAACGCAATGTCACGTTCACTTATGCCTGCGTGCAGATGCTCTAAAATATACTCAAATGCCATATCGCCGATTTTTTCTGCATCTTTTATTATTTCAAGCTCATGCTTGTCCTTCTTCTGCCTCGGAAAATCAATTTTCGACTGTGACGGAATAAATTCTTTTCCGCCTGCTTTTTCAGAAAGCCTTTTATACATTCCGTAATTCAGATTATCTTCTTCAAAGTAAATCCGTTCACTTTCTGTCAAACCGAAAATATACTCCCATCCTTTTCGGATATCTATAAGTTCAAAATCAGGACACTCAAGTTTCGCCTGAACAAAATACCTTGAATCGGTGATTATGTACTGCATTTCAGGAGTAAGCAACAGATATGCATCTTCAGATGTAAAGCCACTGTAATAAAATATATTTGCATATCCGCTTATAAATACAGTTCCTTCAATTTCCTGTGCAAAAAGCTTATCAATCCTTTGCTGCATCGCAGAGTGCCTCCATTGCGTACTTATAACCCTTATAGCCAAGTCCGCACACCTGCCCCATACATTCCGGAACGATTACAGAATCATCTCTGAACGCCTCACGCTTATGTACATTTGAGATATGCACCTCTATTGCCGGAATTCTTACCGAGCTCAGTGCATCACGTATAGCATAAGAATAATGGGTAAATGCGGCAGGGTTAATAACTATACCGTCATATACACCGTATGCCTGATGGATTTTTTCGCATATTTCGCCTTCGTAGTTGCTCTGTACACACGTTACTTCGCAACCAACCTCTTTTGCCCAGCCTTCAATCATTTCATGTAAGTCTTTAAGGGTAGCTTTTCCGTACACCTCCGGCTCACGAACTCCAAGCATATTAAGGTTTACTCCATTAATTACAAGTATCTTTTTCATATTTATTTCTCCTTTTACAGTTTTTCTATTTCCTTTATAAGTTCAGCAACAGCTGTAGTTTCGGGCACTTTCCTAAGAGGTGTACCTTTTTTAAATATAAGACACTCCCCCTTGCCTCCGGCAATACCTATATCAGCATCTCTCGCTTCGCCCGGACCGTTTACGGCACAGCCCATAACTGCAACTTTTATTCTTTTATCTACGTTTTTGAGATGGTTTTCTACCTCATTCGCTATTTTTATCAGGTCAATCTGTGTTCTTCCGCAGGTCGGGCACGAAACAAATTCAACGCCGTCATTTCTTATTTCAAGCACACGCAGAATGTCCTTTGCCAGATAGATTTCCTTAACCGGGTCTGCAGTAAGTGATACACGCATTGTATCGCCTATTCCCTCTGAAAGAAGCGTTCCGATACCTATGCTTGATTTGACAGTACCCATATACTCCGTTCCCGACTCCGTGACACCGATATGAAGCGGTATATCACATTTTTCCGAAAACTTTCTGTATGCATCAAGCATCACGGAAACATTGGAAACCTTGATAGAAACTACCATATCTAAAAAATTGACCGAGTCAAGAATTTCAACATGCCCCATTGCACTTTCTACAAGTGCATCAGCAGTAGCACCGCCGTATTTTGTAACAAGCTCTTTTTCAAGCGAGCCACCGTTTACGCCTATACGTATAGGGACTCCGTTAGCTTTTGCCGCATCCGCTACAAGCTTTACACGTTCACGCTCGCCGATGTTACCGGGATTGATGCGTACCTTATCAATGCCGTTTTTTATACACTCAAGTGCCAGTCTGTAATCAAAATGGATATCTGAAACAAGCGGTATTTCTATTTGCTTTTTTATCTCACCTACTGCCTGTGCCGCCTCCATATCAGGAACTGCAACACGTATGATTTCACAGCCTGCTTCACAAAGCTTTTTTATCTGTTCTACAGTAGATTTAACGTCACGAGTGTCGGTGTTACACATTGACTGTATCGAAACCGGATTACCTCCGCCGATTTTAACACCGCCCACATCAACCGTTCGTGTTATCCGACGCATAATTATCCCCCCTGTATCAGTTTTGCTATATCATTGAATGAAATGAATATTACAAGTGCTATCAGAAGCATAAATCCTATTCCATGCACAAGCCCTTCCCTTTCAGGCGGGATTTTCTTTCGTGTAATAAGTTCTATAAGCATAAAGAACAATCTGCCTCCGTCAAGTGCAGGAATCGGCAAAAGATTGAACACACCGAGGTTTATTGTGAGTAATGCTGTAAGGTTAAGAACATACAGCCAGCTTGTGCTGCCTGAATTAACAGCAGTGTTTACCTCCTTCACTATACCGACAGGACCGCTCATCTGGTCAACACCCAGCTTTCCGGTTACCATCTGCCACAGTGAGTTATAGACAAGCTTTACAACGAATCTCGTCTGATTCCATGCCTCACCCCATACATTAAATACAGTTACATCCTCCTGATGCGGGACAAAACCGATTATCAGACGTTCAACCGTTTCATCCTTGCCGACAAGGTCTTCATCCTTTTTTACCTCATCACTGTATTTGTAAAAGGTGTTTTCCGCTTCTTTGCCGTTTATGAATTCAGAAACGTTTATTCCGTCTTCTTTATAGCTATATACAACCTTACTCTTTGTAGGTCTGAACTCAAGTTCCTTCTTTTCGCCATCACGTTTTACCACAACAGTACATTCAGTATTCTCGGTAAAATCCTGCGCATAGAGCGTTATATCGTTATAGAAATTAACCTTTTTGCCGTTTATTCTTATTATTTCATCGCCGGGCATAAGTCCGGATTCTGCCACATAACTCTCCGCTACAACTGACTCAACCTTGTTTGTCACCATCGGGGATGTCTGCGACACAATAAGCAGAAACAGAACAAAGCCAAGGATTACATTGAAAATACCTCCTGCGGCAACAACAATAATCCGTTTCCACACCGCCTGATTTGAAAAAGCACGGGGATCATCGGATTTTTCGTCCTCACCTTCAAACTTACAGTATCCGCCAAACGGGATTATTCTCAAAGAGTATTGAATCTCACTTTTCTTACTCTTCCATATTGCAGGGCCGAAACCTATTGCATATTCAAGGATTCTGAAGTTCATAAGCCTTGCTGTTATAAAATGTCCGAACTCGTGAAGTGAAACCATCACAAGAAACATTATTATTGTTACTATTGCTGTTACCAAGCTTTACCGCCTCCTATTCAGAGAACTTTTTAAAAACACATTCTCTGGCTTCTTTGTCTGCATTATAAATGTCTGACAGTGTCGGGTTTTGCACAGTCTTATGCTCACCCATTGCATACTCGATAGCTTCTGTTATTTCAAGATATGAAATCTTTTCTTTTAAGAACAGCTCCACCGCCGCCTCGTCTGCTGCATTAAACACCGTGGCAAGCGTTCCGCCCTCTTCTCCTGCTCGCTTTGCAAGATTGAGTGCATAGAACGTATCGGTGTCAGGTTTCTCAAATGTCAATGAATGATAGCTGAATAAGTCAAGTTCATTACCCGGTATTGACATCCTGTTCGGATAGGTCAGAGCATACTGTATCGGAACACGCATATCAGGAGCACCAAGCTGTGCAATAACTGCGTTATCCGTAAACTGTACCGCTGAATGAAGAACACTCTGACGGTGTACCAATACCTCTATTTTATCCATTTCTACATCAAACAGCCATTTTGCCTCTATCATTTCAAGTCCCTTATTGACAAGAGTTGATGAGTCAATCGTTACCTTTGCACCCATATCCCAGTTAGGGTTGTGGAGTGCATCCGACGGTTTTATATTAACCAAATCATTACGTTTTTTACCGTAGAATGTACCGCCTGATGCGGTGAGAAGTATCTTTTTTATCTCACGCTCGTCTGCCATACCCTGCATTGACTGAAAAATTGCTGAGTGTTCGCTGTCTACAGGTATTATGCAGTTTCCGTATTCTTTTTCAAATTCTTTTACAATATTGCCTGCTGCAACAAGCGTTTCCTTATTCGCAAGCGCAACTCGTTTTCTGCTCTTTATCGCCGCAAGTGTAGGCTCAATTCCTGCCATTCCCACAACCGAAACCATTGTAGTATCTGCCTGCTCAAAGGCTGCTGCCTCAATAATACTTTCCTTACCGCCAAGAACACGTATTCCCGTATCGCAAAGACGCACTTTAAGGTCAGATGCCGCCGCTTCATCTGCGACACAAACAAGTTTCGGATTAAACTCACGGGCCTGTTTCTCAAGCAGTGTTATATTCTTGTTTCCCGTTATCGCCGACACACTGAAGCAATCCGGATGGTCACGGACACAATCAAGTGTCTGCGTACCAATTGAACCGGTTGAGCCGAGAATTGATATGTTCATTTTATGTTTTTTCCTTTCAGTATATTCTTATCTGATAAGATATAAGCACAGATAATAAACAATTGGTGCTACAAATGCCACACTGTCAAATCTGTCCATAAAACCGCCGTGACCGGGGAATATCTTTCCGTAATCTTTTATTCCCGCATCACGTTTAACGGCAGATGCCGCCAAATCACCAAGCTGTGAAAGCAAAGATGTCAAAAAGCCTATGATCGCAAATTTTATATATATACCTGCTGTCGGAGTTATACCCATCAATCTGTATCCGCACTTGTCGAGTATGAACAGATACAATGCACACAAAAGTGCTGTAACTATAACCGCACCCACAGAACCCTCTATTGTCTTTTTCGGGCTGACTTTCGGGATAAGCTTATGCTTTCCGAAAAACGTACCGCAGAAATATGCCGCAGTATCACTTCCCCATGCAATGATGAACACAAGTGCCATTACCGCAAGCCCCATTTCAGAAAACATTCTGGGTATGTAGCTCATAAAAAGAGTTATGTATATTGCCATAAACTGCATTGAGAACATTTCAGAATATGTGTGTTTACCGTGGATTACAATAACAAATATCATTGCTATTATTATTGAAACAGCAAGCGAAACCTCAACCGCACCAAAACACAGTCCCGACAACAACAAAGCACTTGTTATAAATCCTGACACCCTTACTGATTTTGATTTTGCAATAGCACCTGAAACCTCATATATCATAAATAATATTATTGCTGCCATAGCTATTGTAAATGTAGGATTTCCCGCAATGATAACCCCTATAAAAAGAATCAGGGCAACAATTGCCGTAATAGTTCTTGTAAGCATAGTTTTTCTCCTTTTAAATACCGCCGAACCGGCGACCTCTGTTTTGAAAAATTCTTATACATTCGTGTAAATCTTTTGGCTTAAAGTCCGGCCACGCCTTTTTGACGAATACCATTTCAGCATAGCTGACCTGCCAGAGCATAAAGTTTGACAACCTCTGCTCACCGCTTGTACGGATGAGCAAATCAACATCAGGCTGATTTGCAGTATAAAGCTCCTGTTCAAGCTTTTCTTCATCTATCTCATCAGGTGTAAGTTTACCCTCTGCCACATTCCTGCACAGTTTTTTGGTTGCATTTACAAGCTCTTCCCTGCCACCGTAGTTGAGTGCAATGTTCATCACAATTCCACTGCGGTCTGCAGTCAGTTTTTCCGTCTTTTCAATTTGCCTGCACATTTCTTCAGACAATTCGGCACGTGAGCCGATTGCACGGATACGCACGTTTTCGCCGGCAAGAGTCTTTTCTGCATTTATAAGATAATCCATAAGCAGATTCATAAGATAATCAACCTCTGCTTTTGGTCGTTTCCAGTTTTCAGTTGAAAAAGCATATACGGTTATATATTCTATACCCATATTATTCGCTTCAGTTACAATCTTTTTAAGTGATTCAGCACCTGCCTTATGACCTGCGCTACGGGGCAATCCCCTCTTTTTTGCCCATCTTCCGTTACCGTCCATTATTATTCCGATATGCTGTGGAAGATTACTCATATCAATATCTTTATTATCTCTTTTTCTGAACAAAAACATTTTATATCCTT
>JAFODX010000209.1 GCA_017380475.1 Clostridia bacterium | reverse complement strand
CTCACCGTAAAAAGCATTATCTGGACGCAAAAACTTCACAAAATCAATTTAATTTTTTATTAGCTATTGACTATTTCGCAATTTATGATATATTATAGATATAGACAGTTTTTTGGGAGGTTGTTATGGCAAATATAAAGCCGTTTAAGGCATATTTTTACAATAGCGCAAAAGTAGGCGACATTTCAACTGTTGTTGCACCTACTGTATATAATATAAGTGACGATGTTAAATCTGAACTTTATAAATCAAACGAATATAACGCAATACGTCTGTTTGACGGTAAGAGCTATGAGGATGATACGGAAACTTCCAATAAATATACCCGTTCGCGTGAGTATCTTAACGACTGGATTAAAAATGATATTCTTGTGAGAGATAATCGGGATGCGATATATCTTTATGAGGAAACGGTCGAAATGAACGGCAATCGTTATCAGAATATGACTTTTGTTGCGTTGCTTGAAATAGAAGAACTTGGCGGGGATATACGTATGTGTGAGGAGATACGTGAAATATCAAAAAAAGACCGTTATGATCTTGTTAAGGCTACTAATGCAGACATCAGTATAATCTCGTGTCTGTATATCGACCATGATAAACAGCTTTTAGCTATGATGAACACTCTTAGCCAGAAACAACCGGATATCGAGTTCGATTCCATTGATTTTGGTATGCATCAGAGAATATGGCGCATCACGGATAAAGACACAATTGCCAAAATTGAAAAAATCATCGAGGGTTCAAAACTGTATATAACAGACGGTCAGACGCGTTATACGACGTGTTTGCAGTATCGGGATTATATGCGGGATAACAATCCGAACCATACAGGCGAAGAACCGTACAATTTTACTATGGTATCGCTTTTTGATTCGAACTCTGACGGTGTTGCGATAATGCCTGAACACAGAAAAATCAAGTTACCAAACGGTTTTCAGGAAGATTATTTTGTTGCAGCTGTTCAGGATCATTTTAAAATAGAAAAAATAATTGTTGATCCGCAAGATGACAGTCTTGTTGAAACAATGAAAAGCCAGATAAAAACAAAGAGACTTGAAACAAGATTTGCGGTATATTGCGGAGGTAATTATTTCTATCGGCTCACACTCACTGATCCTGGTTATATTAAAGAAGAACTCTTGCCCGAAATGTCAAAACACTATTGTGGGCTTGATACGGTGGTTTTGAGAAATTTAATTATAAATGACATATTTGGTATTGAAGAGGACTATGCCGAGCTTGTATCGACTTCTATAAGCACAAATGAGTGTATGAAGGCGATAGAGGAGGGTAAGGCTGATGTAATGGTTGTACTTAACCCTGTTAAGGTCGAACAGATACAGGCCGTTACAGGGGAAAATGAAAAGCTTCCGTTCCGTTCGTTAAGTATTTTCCCTAAACCGTCCGTTGGTTCTTTTATAAACATTAAAGATTAAAAAATGGTGTTGCATACGCAACACCATTTTTCTGTTTAAATTAGTTCTCTTCAGCGAGCTTTGCAAGCTTTTCGTATTTCTCGTTAGCTGTCTTTGCTGCTGCATTAAACAATGCTTCTGCTCTTTCAGGATTCGAACGGGCAAGTGAGTTATAACGAACTTCACCCATAAGGAAGTCCTTGTATTCCTTACTCGGCTTCTTCGAATCGAGCTGGAACGGATTCTTACCTTCTGCTGCAAGTCTCGGATCGAATCTGAAGCAGTGCCAGTAACCTGTTTCAACTGCCTTCTTTTCTTCGTCCTGAGCAATTGTCATACCACCCTTGATGCCGTGGTTGATACACGGAGCATAAGCGATGATAAGTGACGGACCGTTATAGCTTTCAGCTTCGATGATTGCGTTCAGGCACTGCTGCATATTGTAGCCCATAGCTACCTGTGCAACGTAGATATAGCCATAGCTCATAGCGATTGCTGCAAGGTCCTTCTTCTTAACTTCTTTACCTGCTGCTGCGAACTTCGCAATAGCACCTGTCGGTGTAGCCTTTGATGACTGACCGCCTGTGTTTGAGTAAACCTCTGTATCAAATACGAGAATGTTTATGTCTTCACCTGATGCAAGTGCATGGTCAACGCCGCCGAAGCCTATATCGTAAGCCCAACCGTCGCCGCCGAACAACCAGCATGATTTCTTTGAAAGGTATTCCTTATCAGCAAGAACATCTTTTGCTTCCTGTGAGTTGATGTTGGCAATTGCCTTTAACAATTCCTCTGTCGGAACCTTGTTTGCTGTTGATGAATCCTTTGTTTCCATAAACTTGTCAAATGCAGGTTTAACTGCAGGATTCTCTTCTGCTATCTTTGCTGCTTTTTCGATGTTCTGTTCTCTCAATGTATTCTGAGCAACATACATACCAAGACCGAATTCAGCGTTATCCTCAAACAGTGAGTTAGCCCATGCAGGACCGTTACCGTTTTCGTCAGTAGTGTAGGGGGCTGACGGACATGATGCACCCCAGATTGATGAACAACCTGTAGCGTTTGCAAGGAACATTCTGTCGCCGTAAAGCTGAGTAACAAGCTTAGCGTACGGTGTTTCACCACAACCAGCACATGCGCCTGAGAACTCAAGGTACGGCTTCTTGAACTGTGAACCCTTAACCTTTGTTGCAGGGAACTTATCAAGAACTGCCTGCTTTTCAGCAAGACCTGCAGCGAAGTCGAACTTCTTCTGCTCATCAAGCTGTGTCTCAAGGAAGTCCATTACGAGTGTATCAGCCTTGTTGTTACCCGGACATACGTTAGCACAGCTACCGCAACCTGTACAGTCAAGAACTGAAATTGCCATTGTAAAGTATAATCCGTCAAGCATCTTTGCAGGAGCGTACTTGATACCCTCCGGAGCGTTGTTAAGCTCTTCTTCTGTAAGAACTACAGGACGGATAACTGCGTGCGGACATACATATGAACACTGACCACACTGGATACATGTATCCTTGTTCCATACCGGAACCTTAACTGCGATACCACGCTTCTCGTAAGCTGATGAACCCAGCGGAACTTCGCCTGCCTGATACTTTGTAAATGTAGAAACAGGAAGCTTTGAACCTGCAAAACCATTGATAGGAACAAGTATGTTGTTAACGTAGTCGATAAGTTCATTGTCGCCTTCGTGACGAACTGTGATATCCTCATATTCGCAGTTCTTCCAGCTTTCAGGGACATCTACCTTAACT
>JAFODX010000208.1 GCA_017380475.1 Clostridia bacterium | reverse complement strand
GACCCTGACAAGATGCTCATCGGTATAGTTTCAAGACTTACCGACCAGAAAGGCTTCGACCTTATAGCATATAAGCTTGAGGAGCTTTGTCAGAATAATGGCTGTCAGATAGTCGTTCTGGGCACGGGTGAGGAGCAGTATGAGAATCTGTTCCGCCACTATTCGTGGAAATATCCCGATATACTTTCGGCACAGATAACATATTCAAACGAAATGTCGCATAAGTTTTATGCTGCGTGTGACGCATTCTTAATGCCGTCGGCGTTCGAGCCGTGCGGTCTTTCACAGATAATATCAATGAAATACGGCACACTCCCGATAGTACGTGAAACGGGCGGTTTAAAGGACACAGTTAAACCGTATAATCAGTACACAGGCGAGGGTTACGGCTTCTCGTTTGCAAACTATAACGCAGACGAAATGCTTGGTTGTATATATACGGCTATGGACGTATATTACAACAACAAGCCTCAGTGGATACAGCTTGCAAGGCAGGCTATGGCGGCGGACTATTCGTGGGATGTTTCGGCAGATAAATACATCAGTCTGTACTCAGACATTACAGGAATTAAAGTGGAAAAAAGAAAGGAAACTAAATAATGGCAGAAAAAAACGCAAAAAAGAAACTCACACCAAAACAGGAAGCGTTAAAGAACGAAATTATAGGCAAGGTAAACCGTCACTTCGGTAAGGTTATGGAGGAAGCAACACCGCATATGATATATTCGGCGTGTGCGCTTACCGTACGTGACAGAATAATGGAAAAATGGGCACACTCACACCGTGAGGTTAAAAAAGAGGGTTCAAAAAAATTGTACTATCTCTCATTCGAGTTTTTGATGGGCAGACTCCTCTCAACAAACGTATTGAACCTTATGCAGACCGAGGACTATGAGGTAGTGCTTGAAGATTTGGGCTACACACTTTCAGAGGTTGCAGAGCTTGAAAACGATGCAGGTCTTGGTAACGGCGGTCTCGGCAGACTTGCGGCGTGTTTTATTGACTCGCTCACAACCCTTGACTTGCCTGCATACGGCTGTACATTAAGATACGAGTACGGTCTTTTCAGACAGAAGATAGTAGACGGTTTCCAGACAGAATTGCCCGATACATGGCTTGAACACGGCAATGCGTGGGAGGTAGCAAGACCGGAGGAGGCTGTTAAAGTATCGTTCGGCGGTGAGGTCAACTCATACTGGGAGGACGGAAAGATGAAGATTTCCTACTCAAATGAGCGTACAGTCCTTGCAGTACCGTATGATGTTCCGCTTTGCGGTTACGATTCAAAGATAATAAACAAGTTAAGACTCTGGGGTGCACAGTCATCACAGGACTTTAATATGCACGCTTTCAATGCAGGTGACTATTCACGTGCAATCGAAGAAAAAGAGCTTGCAAGCGTTATTTCAAAGGTACTTTATCCTGAGGATAACCACACAGAGGGTAAGGAATTAAGACTTAAACAGCAGTATTTCCTTGTATCTGCAACATTGCAGTGGATTTTAAAGGAGTTCGAGTCAAGAAACGGTGCAAACTGGTCACTTCTTCCCGAAAAGATTGTTATTCACATAAACGACACACACCCGACAATGGCAATCCCTGAGCTTATGCGTATACTTATGGACGAAAAGGGACTTGGCTGGGACGAGGCGTGGGATATTGTAACTCACGTTGTGGCATATACAAACCACACAGTAATGAGCGAAGCGCTTGAAAAGTGGCCGCAGGATATGTTCAAAAGAGTTGTTCCGAGACTGTATATGATACTTGAGGAAATGAACAGACGTCTTATGGAAAAGGTCGAGGCGTTCTATCCGGGAGATAAGGGTAAGCACGACTATATGGCAATCCTTGCAAATAATCAGGTTTCAATGGCTAACACCTGTCTTGCAAGCGTGTTCGCTGTAAACGGTGTTTCAAAGCTCCACACAGACATATTAAAGCAGGATATTTTCCGTGACTACTATATGATGGATAAGGACCGTTTCCACGCAATAACAAACGGTATCACATTCAGAAGATGGATAGCAAACTGTAACCCCGAACTTACAAAGCTTATTGACGATACAATCGGTAAGGGCTGGTTAAAGGATGCAGATAAACTCAAGAAGCTTGCAAAATTTGCAACTGATGCAGAGTTCCAGAAGAAATACGATGCAATTAAGCGTCAGAACAAGCAGGTTGTTGCAGACTACATCTTAGAGCATAACGGTGTCAGGGTGAACCCCGATTCTATATTTGACATTCAGTGTAAGAGACTTCACGAATACAAGCGTCAGATGATGAATGTTCTTCACATAATCGCTGAATACAACAGAATCTTAACAGATGCAGAGTATGCGAAGAACTATTATCCGAAAACTTATATCTTCGGTGCGAAAGCCGCTCCGGGCTATAAGCGAGCAAAGACGATAATCAAGCTTATAAACTCTGTCGGTGATATGATAAACAACGACAGCCGTATAAACGACAAGATAAAGGTTATATTTATCGAAAACTATGGCGTATCAATCGCAGAAAAGCTTGTTACTGCGGCTGACGTTTCAGAGCAGATTTCAACTGCAGGTAAGGAAGCATCAGGCACAGGCAATATGAAGTTTATGCTTAACGGTGCCGTTACAATCGGAACAATGGACGGTGCAAACGTTGAGATGTATGAGCAGGTTGGCGAGGATAACATTTATATCTTCGGTCTGCGTGCAGACGAGGTTGATGCAAGACTCCGCATTATGGGTAATGACGAGGTTAAGAACATCTATGCGACCAACGGTCAGTTAAGAGGTGCTCTTGAACAGCTTATAAACGGAAGTATTGTATCTGACAACACCAACATCTTTATGGACCTTTATAACACATTGCTCTTTGGTGACTATGGCTATGCCGACACATATATGGTTCTTCGTGACTTTGAGGCGTATATGGAAACACACGAGCAGATTTCAAAGGACTATCAGGACAGAAAGAACTGGATTGCAAAACAGATTATGAACACTGCAATGGCAGGCTTCTTCTCATCAGACAGAACAATCAAT
>JAFODX010000207.1 GCA_017380475.1 Clostridia bacterium | reverse complement strand
TATATGCCGTTTATACCGAAAATCCTGCGCACATTGGTAATAACAATACTATGTTCATACCTTGCAGGCGTTACAGAATATTTCGTACTCACAAAAACTCTGGCATATGCTTTTCTTACAGGCTCTGCATTATGGCAGGCGATATACACGGGTGTGGTTTCGTGTATAATATATCTGATATTAAACAGGTCAGTAAACAAAAATACCCAGAAGAAGATACTTATAGCTCAGGAAAGGAACTAAAAGTCTATGCGCAACAGCAGATACAGGTTTCTGATGATAAAAATAATCGCATTTGTTATGTTTGTACTGATAGCCGTACGTCTTTTTTCGATGCAGATAATAGACGGAGAGGTGTATAATGAAACTGCGACATCAAGAGTTTCGACAAGCATAAGAACAAAAGCACCCAGAGGCGATATTCTTGACAAGTACGGAAAAGTGCTTGTAACCAATAAAATAGGATATTCAATCCAACTGCAGAAAACAAGCAGTGACGATGCTGTTATAAATAATACGCTTGGCGAGGTTGCGGATATACTCATAAAAACAGACGGCACGGCTGTGAACTCAATACCTGTTTCTGTTGAATCGCCGTATAAGTTCGAGTTTGAGGACGAAAACGACAACGGCAAGGTATCCGACGAGAAGGCAAAATGGTTCAGAAACAACAAATATGCCAAGGACCGTATCAAGCCGTCAATGAGTGCAGAGAAAGTGATTAAATCACTGTGCGAGCTGTACGGAATACACGGAGATATAAACAGTGACCGGGTGCGTATGATAGTAGGTATGCGTTATGAAGCGGATATCAAGGAATTTTCTGCTGTAACGCCTGTAACAATAGCAGAGGATATAAGTGCCGAAGCAGTAACGGCAATCAGAAGCAAACGTGACGGTATAGCCGGCGTTACTGTTGCAGAGGATTATGTGCGTACGTATACCGAGCCCGGCTTTGCGACACATATACTCGGCAGAGCAGGACAGATTTCGGATTCCGAATATGAAAAGAACAAAGCAAACGGATACGGGATAAATGATATAATCGGAAAACAGGGCATCGAGCGATGGGCAGAAAGCTATCTTCGCGGTCGTGACGGTATTGAGGGCACATATGCAGAGATAGACGGAGAAAAGGTAGAGCTGTCAAAAGCGAAAGAGCCTGTACCGGGAAACTATGTAATGCTGACAATAGATTCAGAACTGCAGAAGACACTTGAAGAATCACTTGAATCGACAATAAAAGCGATAGGCAACGACTGTGATTCCGGCGGTGCAGTGGTGCTTGACGTAAACACCGGCGACACGCTTGCCATTGCGTCGTACCCGACATACGATATGACGACGTTTAACGAGGACTATTCAAAGCTTATAGAGAACAAGGCAAACCCGATGCTCAACCGTGCAGTTTCAGGTCTTTACAGCCCGGGTTCTACATTCAAGCCTTTGACGGCAATAGCCGGAATACAGTCGGGTGCAGTAAGAACAAACGAGTATATTGCCTGCACCGGTATTTATGATTACTATAAGGACTATCAGCCGAGCTGTTGGATATATTCAGAGTATGATGCAACGCACGGTCATCAGAATGTAACACAGGCAATAGAAAACTCGTGTAACGTATACTTCTATGAGCTTGGCAGACGGCTGGGTATAGACAAGCTGGACGAGTACGCAAAGAAATTCGGACTCGGTGAATATACAGGCATACAGCTTACGGAAGAAACATCAGGACATATGGCGAGTCCTGATTATAAGGAGCAGGTAGTGACCAATGTTACGGACAGTGACTGGTTCGGCGGTGACACACTGCAAGCGGCAATCGGACAGTCATACAGCCTGTTCACACCGGTTCAGCTTGCAAACTACTGTGCAACAATCGCAAATGGCGGAACACGCTACAAGGTGAACCTTATAGACAGTATACGTTCATCTGTAGACGGCTCGGTAGTGGAAAGCTTTGAGCCTGAGGTAGTGGAAAAAATAGAAATGGATCCGCAGATAATGGACAGAATCCACGACGGTATGAAAAAGGTTGTGGACGAAGGTAGTGCCAGCTCTATATTTGAGGGCTACCCCATACAGGTCGGCGGAAAAACAGGTACTGCACAGCTTGGTAACGGTTCAAATAATGCTATATTTATAGCATTTGCTCCGTTTGATAATCCGAAAATAGCAATAGCCGTAGTGCTTGAGCACGGAGTGCGAGGTACGAATGCAGGCCGTGTTGCAAGAGATGTATTTGACAAATACTTCTTTGCAGCGGCAACGGAAGAAACAGAGGCAACACAGATGCCTTCGGGAATTATACAGTAAGAAAAAGGTGGTGCACAGATGGACAGCAGAGAACTCATAGCTTTTAAGGGAACGGTTGACGGAGTGAGAATAAACCTCAATGCCGATGCCGGAATATTTGAACTGCTTGATGCTCTGCAGGAGCGTATTGCCGGGAGCAAGGCGTTTTTTGGCGACGGCGACTGCAAGATAAGCTTTGGCGGAAGAACTCTTTCCGCAGGTGAAAAGCAGCGTCTTGAAGAGCATATGAAAAAGATTCTGCCGTTGTGCCGTGTCGTTTTTGATTCGGATGCTCCGAAATCTGTTCAGCAGACCGATTGGGTAAATGCATACAAGGAGCGTGGCAGAGAGCCTGAACCCAAACCCATTGAAACTGAAGAACAGTCACAGCCGGAGGATTTCATATCGGTATTCCGTTCCAATCGTGCAAGATTTTATGAGGGCACAGTAAAAGACGGAATGACACTCCATTCAGACGGACATCTTATTCTGCTGGGTAACGTAAGCGAGGGTGCATCGCTTATTGCCGCAGGAAACATAATCGTAATCGGCGGTCTGTACGGTCTTGCACACGCAGGCTGTAACGGACATAACGGTTCGTACATAATAGCTATGGATATGAAACCGCAGGGTATGGCAATAGCACAGACTGTGGAGGAATACACATATTCAGAAACCGAAGAGCCGGAAGCTATAGAGCCTGCCGGTAAAAAAACACTGTTTAATATGTTCAGAAAACGTCCTGAACAGGACGGTGCGGTTATCGAAAAACCTGATAACAGTGCGTTTTCCGGTATCGCTTTGTTAAAAAATAACAAAATTACGGTTGATAATTTTACAATTGAGGACTTTACAAATTTGAAAAATATGGTATAATATATACAGTGAGCCTTGCTCTGCAAGGCTTTGCGACTTCGTCGCAAGATGTACTGCGTACATCCTGTAATATTGACGGCTGCGTAAAAATGCCCTTGCAAGCAAGCATTTTTGCTTATGGTATAATAATAACGGAGGCTTTTTGGAGGCATACTATGGGTAAGTTGGTAATTGTTGCATCAGGCAAGGGTGGAACGGGTAAAACTACGTTTACTTCACAGGTCGGAACACTGCTTTCGACGTTGGGGAAGATGACAGTTCTGGTTGATGCGGATGCAGGCTTCCGAAATCTTGATATAGCACTTGGCCTTGAAAGCAACGTGGTCTACGATTATTCTGATTTCATATCAGGCAATGCCGACATAGATGAGATACTTATAAAAAGTCCCGGTTATGAAAATTTGTACTTTGTAGCGGCGCCGCAACGTGCGGCAACAACAGATTTTGACCCTGAACGGACCAGTCGTTTCTGGGAGACATTAAAATCAAGATTTGATTATGTACTTGCAGATGCACCTGCAGGAATGGGTGACGGTTTCAGGTTTGCGTCGGATTATGCGGACGAAGCGGTTATAGTGTCTCTTGCAGAAAGCTCATCACTACGTGATGCAGACCGGGTAATTGAAGCGTTTGAGGAAGCGGAGATTGAAGATATACGTCTTGTACTCAACAAAATACGTCCAGAGCTTATAGAGAACAAAGTACTCATGAACATAGACGATTGTATAGATGTTTTGTCGATACCGATTCTCGGAATAGTTCCTGATGATTCGGCGGT
>JAFODX010000206.1 GCA_017380475.1 Clostridia bacterium | reverse complement strand
CCACTGTGCTTTATGGTATATGCCCTGCACCCTGTTATAAAGATAAAACACCTGACCGCCTCGTGCAAGTTCTTTTTCAATAGCATCGCAAATGATGTTTTCGTTATGCTCGAGCACATACGTCTGAACAGGATAACGGCTGCCGGGCGGTTCTGTCAGAACAGACATATCCCTTACCGATGTCATCGCCATATGCAATGTTCTCGGTATAGGCGTCGCCGTCATTGTAAGCACATCAACATTGGTTTTTAGTGCTTTTATTTTTTCTTTATGAGCAACACCGAAACGCTGTTCCTCATCTATTATAAGAAGTCCCAAATCCTTGAACTTGACATCTTCCGAGAGCAGTCTGTGAGTACCGATTATAATATCAACCCTGCCGTCTTTTAACTGTTTTAGAATCTCTGTCTGCTGTTTTGGGGTACGGAAACGTGAAAGCATCTCCACAGTAATCGGAAAATCAGCCATACGGCTCTTAAACGTTTCGTAATGTTGCATTGCAAGGATAGTTGTCGGGCAAAGATAAACTACCTGCTTACTGTCACACACCGCCTTAAACGCCGCACGCAACGCTACTTCTGTTTTACCGAATCCCACATCACCGCAAAGAAGTCTGTCCATCGGTACACTTTTTTCCATATCCGACTTCACTTCTTCGATACTGCGGAGCTGATCTGTTGTTTCGGTATATCGGAACGTATCCTCAAACTCTCTCTGCCACGGTGTGTCTTCTGCAAATGCATGACCTGCCACCTCTTCACGTTGTGCATAGAGTTTTATAAGTTCCTTTGCAAGTTCATCTGTTGACGCCTTTACTTTCTGTTTCTGACGTGTCCATTCCTGCGTTCCGAGGCGGTTTACCTTAACAGTTTTCTCGTCAGTTTTACCGCTGTATTTATACAGAAGATTAAGCTGGTCAACAGGCACATACAAAGTATCAGAACCCTTGTACTGAATCTTGAGATAGTCTTTTGAGATGCCGTCTACCGTCATTTTCGTGATTCCGGCATATTCACCGATACCGTGTGCAGTATGGACAATATAGTCACCAACAGAAATATCGTTATATGACTTTATTCTGTTCTCATTTTCTTTACGGCGTCGTTCACGTGAACGTCCGCTTTTAAAAATTTCCTGTTCTGAAACCAGCACAAATTTCAGTTCGGGATATTCAAATCCGCCCGAACTGTTACCGGTTATTATTACAGTTTCGCCCTTTTCAAAAGTTTTATCCTTTGAATAGCGTGCTTTAATACCACGCTCATTGAATACGCCCTCAAGGTTTATTGCCCTTTTTTCAGTTGTCGCAAGCACTACTACTGTATAATCTGTTTCTGCCCAGCGTTTCAGGTCCTCAAACAGATATTCAAGCTTTCCGTGAAACGATACAGTTGTTTTTGAAACTATACTTTCAAGATGCCTGAATGTAAAATCATTTTTTGTATGTGAGAGCATCTCAAATGCTATAAGGCGCATTTTTGAAATCGCTGAAACTATATCGTATTGCGTTTTATACAACGGAATCTTTGCATCACCGATTATCCCCTTGAATTTAAGCTCGGTTATCATCTGCTCCTTTTCCCACAGAAACGTTTTCATTCGTTCCAGAACACGTTTCGGGTCTATCACAAAAGCAACAGTATCATTTGAAAAATAATCAGTCAAGGACGGAATATCTCCGTATATGAGTGAGATATATTTATCTGCAGACGGGAAACTCATACGCTCCTTAAAAAGTTCAATATCCGCCTCAAGCGTTTTTGCGTACTCATCGCCATCGCCCTTTTTTCGCTGAACCGCTTTAAGTCTGCGTGAAAGCTCAAGTATTATTTCCTCTCTGCGTTTTTCGGTATAAAGTGTTTCGGTTACCGGTATAATTCGTACCGAATCAATATTTTCAAGTGTTCTCTGCGAGTCCATATCAAAGCTTCTCACAGAATCAACCTCATCGCCCCAGAACTCAATACGCACAGGATTTTCCACACCCGGCGGATATATATCAACAATTCCGCCACGCACCGAAAACTGACCTATACCCTCAATTATCTCCTCACGCTTATATCCTATCTCAACAAGCTTTGCCGATAATTCAGAAATATCGTATTCGACACCCGTTAAAAGCTCTATTGTGTCGTTTACAAACCGTTTCTTATCTGCCGTATACGTCATAAGTGCATCGACCGATGCCACAACCGTAACACCGCCTCTCTCTATTTTATCCAACACAGCAAGCCGTGCATTTTCGTTTGCACGGCCCATTGTTTCGATATTATAAAATACATATTCTTTTGACGGGAACAATACCGCATTATCAGTATACAGTCTTAAATCCGACAAAACCGAGCGTGCTTCCATATCCGAATACGTTATAATAAGCGCATTTGACTCTGTTTTTGCCGAAACTGATGCGACAAGCTGTGCTTGTGCAGTTTCTGCTACGCCGGCAACCGAAACCGGTGTGTTGTCAAGATTTTTTACTATCCCCTCAAACGGTCTGTATCCGTCAAGCAGATTCAATAAGTCCATTTTATTTACCGTTATATTTGTTCATAGCACTCTCGAATCCTCGTGCTATTATTTCCTTTACTGCCTTGTATGCTTTTATTATGGCCTCTTCAAGTACAGGTATTTCGTCTTTCCCGAACCGTCCGAGAACGAAATCCGCAAGCTCGTGGTCCTTATGCTGAGGTGCACCAACGCCTATTCTTACTCTCGGAAATGCATCTGAATTAAGCATATATATTATTGATTTAAGTCCGTTATGTCCTCCGGCACTACCCTTGCCGCGAACACGTATTCTTCCGGTATCAAGTGCAATATCATCACTTATGATAATGACATTCTCAACCGGAATCTTAAAGAATTTCACAAACTCAATTATACTCTCACCGCTTAAGTTCATATATGTCTGCGGTTTAACAAGAAGTACCTTTTCACCGTTTATTTCGCACTCACCGTAGAGTGCCTTATATTTAAGCTTTTTAACCTTAACCCCAAGCTCATCGGCTATATAGTCTATTGTATGAAACCCGATATTATGTCTTGTCATTTCATATTTTGTACCGGGGTTGCCAAGTCCTGCTATAAGATACATTTACTTCTTCTCTCCTCTGTGTAACTGCTCCTTTGCAGTTTGTATATCACTTTTTATCTGTGCTTTTAAACCATCAAGGCTGTCAAACTTTATGTCGCCTCTTATCCTTTTTACGAAATCAACCTTTACGGTTTTACCGTATATATCACCGCTAAACCCTATTATGTGACTTTCTACAGTTATTTTTTTTGCATCAAACGTCGGGTTACTGCCCACGTTTATAACACTGTCATATCTGACACCGCAAACAGTTGTATAACCCATATATACTCCTTCTTTAGGAAGGATTTTGTTGTCGCCATAGCCGACATTCGCTGTCGGTGTTCCGAGCTTGTGACCGTTTCTTAAACCTTTTGTTACCTCACCCGTAATTGAGAACGGTCTGCCTAAAAACAGTGATGCATCATCAACTTTTCCCTCGCACACAAGCTCGCGTATCTTTGTGCTTTTTATTGTGACACCGCCTGTTTTCATTTCATCTGTTACAATAACTTCAAACCCGTGTTTTTCACCAAGTTTTTTGAGAACCGATACATCTCCCTCCGCCTTGTAACCGAAGCGGTAATCATAACCTACACACACAGCCGTTATGTTAAGCTTATCAATAAGTCCGCATATGAATTCTTCCGGTGAAAGATGCATAAAATCCGCATCGAACTCACGTATGTAAACGCAGTCAACACCCATAGCATCAAGTATTTCAAGTTTTTCTGCCTCATCAGTAATAAGCTTCACTTTTTTACCGGTTATCACGTTAACCGTATGTTCTAAAAACAAAAGTACCGAGCTTTCCAGTCCGTTTTCTTCTGCATACTGACAGCACGTTTTAATTATCTTTGTGTGTGCTCTGTGAAGTCCGTCAAAGTTACCGAGTGCTATTGCTTTTTTTACACCGTCTGCTTTGCCGTCACGTATAATCCGCATGACTTTACTCCTTTATGTCCAGAATGATTTTACAAGTACAAGCCTCATATCCTCTAACCTTGATATGCACAAAAACCGTCCGTCGGGTGCATATACACGGTATGTTTCTCCCTCTTTGCCGTTACGCCACGTCATTCTCACACCGTTTGTTATACTCTTCTCCTGCTTTTCGTTAAGCTGTATTTCGGGCAATGACAAAAACAGTGAATCTGTTGTTTTTAGTGTCCCCGACAAGTCTTCGAGTTTATCCAGCTCGTCTATAGTATATGCATCTTCTATCGCAAAGCCTGCTGTATATGTACGGCGCAACTCCGTCATAACAGCACCGCATCCCAGCTTTGTTCCTATATCGTCACACAAAGAACGTATATATGTCCCCTTTGAACAATGTACATCTATTGTGACAGCCGGAAGTGCAATGTCGCATATGTCAATTGAGTATATATTTATACGCCTTGGCTCACGTTCGATTTCAATCCCCTCACGTGCAAGGTCGTACAGTTTTTTTCCGTCTTTTTTTATTGCACTGTACATCGGCGGTATCTGGTCCTGCTCACCTATAAACTCCGAAACAACTCTGCGCACATCTTCCTCTGATACAGAAACTTCATTCTCTTCTGTTATCTGTCCCTCAATATCAAGTGTATCCGAGCGTTTACCCAGAAGAAATGTTGCACGGTATTTTTTATCACTTTCAATAAGCATATCCGCCGCACGTGTCGCATTACCTATGCATACAGGCAACACGCCTGTTGCAAGCGGGTCAAGCGTACCGGTGTGTCCTACACGGCGTGTACCGAATTTCTTACGCAAAATTCCCACTATATCGTGAGACGTCTTGCCTTTTGGTTTATCAATTATAATAACACCGTTCATTACAAAACTTCTCCGCACGCAGAAACTATAAGTTTTTCTGCGGTTTCTATATCATCATATATACTGCATCCGGCAGCCTTAATATGCCCGCCACCGTCGAATTTCAAAGCTACCTTTGAAACATCCGCATCCCCGTTTGAACGCAGACTGACACGTATTTTACCGTTCACTTCTTTTAGTGCTGCCGCAATTTCCGTACCTCTGATACGCCTCGGCATATCAACAAGCCCATCAACTTCATCAGTATTTAACCCGAACCTTTTTGCAAACTCCTCTGTCATTACAACAGTACGGACTTTTCCGTCACAGTAAGATTTAATATTCTTTGTCAGCTCTGCTTTTAAAAACTCTTCGTCCATATCCACACAGTCAAACAACAGCCTTGCAATCTCTGCGTGGTTTATGTCATATTTTATGAGTTCTGATGCCGATATAAAAGTATCGGGTGATACATTTGAGTATGCAAAACAACCCGTATCTGAACATATTGCAGTATATAAATACTTTGCAATATCCCGGGTAATCTCTACACCCATTGTCTTAAACAGTGAATACAAAATCTCGCCCGTTGCAGATGCTGTATCAACCACAAAGCACGCATCGCCAAAACGGGTATTCGTCTTGTGGTGGTCTATATTTATAACTGTTTTTGCTTTTTCTGCAATTTCAGCACGTTTTCCTGTACGTTCAATATCTCCGCAATCAAGCACTATGCACGTATCAGGCTCGCCCGCTTCTCCGTCATAAACCTCAATACCGTCGGAAATAAATCCAAGACGTGCTTCAACAGCTTCCTCGGCTATTATAACAGCATCAATACCAAATCCCAAAAGCACACATTTCATCGCCTGACACGATGCCAAAGCATCTGCATCTGCACTTATGTGGGGCAGTATCACTGCCTTTTTTGCGTTTTTTATAAGTTCTGTAACCTTTTCCATAATATCAGTCCCTTTACTGTCTGACGCTTGCTATGGGTTGTTTACGTAGAATGCATTTTCTTAAGTTTTAGCATTCGTAGTAAATTTCCCATAGTAAGCGGCTTATCAGAGGATGCCCGTTCTAAACGCTCTTTCTTATGGATATGCGTTTTTCACAGGCATCCCCCGACAAGCCTGAATTTCTACTCAAACCCATCCCGTCAAGCCATAAAAAGCGGCAGATTTTTGCCGCTCTTTACAGTTTATTTAATATCTTTCAGTAACTTATCAATATGCGAGCCGTGTTCAATGGAATCATCAGCTTCGAAGACAAATTCCGGAGTATAGCGAAGATTTACACGCTTTCCGATTTCACGTCTTATAAAGCCTTGTGCACTGTTAAGACCGTCCATTGCTTTCTGTTTCGTTTTCTCGTCGCCCATAACGGAAATATATGCTTTTGCATAACGTAAATCGTTAGTAACGCTTACCGAAACAACGCTCGTCATAACGGGTATGCGTGAATCCTTAAGCTCACGTATTACGTTTGCAAGCTCACGCATTACCTCGCCGTTTATCTTGTCAATTCTTGCCATATAAACCCCCTGTTTCAATATAGAAGAGAAGCAAGCAGATTGCCGTTTTGCCAACCGACGGTGTATGTGTATACTCCAAGTTTGGCAAAGCGGTGAGATGCGAAGTTTATCTTCTGTATTATCTTTCTACCTCTTGCATCTCAAAACATTCGATTGTATCTTCTTCCTTGATATCATTGAAGTTTTCGATACCAATACCGCACTCGAACTTCTCTGTTACTTCCTTAGCATCATCCTTGAAACGCTTTAAGCTGACGATTTTACCCTCGTGGATAATGATACCGTCACGAACAACACGAACTGATGCGTTTCTTGAAATCTTACCCTGTCTTACGTAACAGCCGGCAATCACACCAACGTTCGGAACACGGAAAGTCTGACGTACATCTGCATAACCCAGAACAACTTCCTTGAACTCCGGATCGAGCATACCCTTCATTGCCGCCTCGATTTCCTCTATTGCCTGATAGATTACTCTGTAAAGACGGATGTCAACTTCGTTCTGCTGGCTCATTGCCAAAGCACCTGCGTCCGGACGAACATTGAAGCCTACAATAATTGCATTTGATGCATTTGCAAGCATTACGTCTGACTCGTTAACTGCACCGACACCGCCGTGGATAACACGTACACGCACTTCATCGTTTGAAAGCTTTTCAAGACTCTGCTTAACAGCCTCAACCGAGCCCTGAACGTCAGCCTTAACGATAATCGGCAATTCTTTCATATTACCCTCGTCAATCTGACTGAACAGGTTATCAAGTGAAACCTTAACTACTGCGTTGAACTTATCCTCCTGGATATCCTGACGTCTCTGCTCCGCAACTTCACGTGCAAGCTTTTCGTCCTTAACAACGAGCAAGTCGTCACCGCCTGTAGGTGCTTCGTTAAGTCCCTGAATCTCAACCGGAGTTGACGGGCCTGCTTCCTTAACACGTCTGCCCTTATCGTTTGTCATAGCACGAACGTGACCTACAGATGTACCGCAGATAATTACATCGCCCTGCTTTAAAGTACCGTTCTGAACAAGAACTGTAGCAACCGGACCCTTACCCTTATCAACACGAGCCTCGATTACAACACCCTTTGCAAGTCGGTTCGGGTTAGCCTTAAGCTCCTTCATATCAGCAACCAGAAGTACCATTTCAAGCAAGCCTTCAATGTTAATTCTCTGCTTTGCACTTATCTCAACACAGATTGTGTCACCGCCCCATTCCTCAGGAACGAGATCATGCTCCATAAGAGCCTGCTTAACACGGTTAGGGTCTGCACCATCTTTATCTATCTTGTTAATAGCAACGATTATTTCTACATTTGCTGCCTTTGCGTGGTTTATAGCCTCGATTGTCTGCGGCATTATACCGTCATCAGCCGCAACCACAAGTATTGCAACGTCTGTTACCTGTGCACCACGTGCACGCATTGTTGTAAACGCTTCGTGACCCGGTGTATCGAGGAATGTGATGTCACGGTCGTTGAGTCTTACACTGTATGCACCGATGTGCTGTGTGATACCGCCTGCTTCGGTTGTGGTTACGTGTGTGTCACGGATAGCATCAAGAAGTGATGTTTTACCGTGGTCAACGTGACCCATAACAACAACTACCGGCGGACGCTCTACCAAATCTTCCGGCTTATCTTCCTCATCTACTGTCATAAACAGTTTATCTTCTTTTGAAAGAACAATTTCCTTGTTTACTGTTATGCCGAACTCTGCAGCGATAAGCTCTGCAGTGTCATAGTCAATTGCCTGGTTAACTGTTGCAATGATTCCGAGCATCATGAGCTTTTTCACAACTTCTGCAACACCCTTACCCATTCTTGATGCGAACTCGCCGACAGTTATTGTGTCAGGCACATCAATCTCGGTTATTACAACGGGCTTCGGCTTGTTCTGCGGTTTCTTCTCCTGCTCAAACTTGTTGTTTGGCTGGTTCTTACCGAAACGCTTATCACCCTTCTTATTCTTGTTCTTTTCACGGCGATTCATACTCATATCGTCCGCAAATTTTTCAAGACGTTCGTTCTTTTCAAGCTTAGCAAGGTCAACGTTTGATGATCTTGTGTCAACCGTACGGCTCTTCTTCTCGCTCTTTACGATGTACTCTTCAGTTGCATTTGATGTATCAACGCCTGAAAGGTCAACACGTACACCTGTCTGCTTTTTAGCAGGAGCGTTGTGCTTCTTCTGTTTTTCTTTCTTTTCCTTCTCTTCAGCCTTACGTTTAGCCTTTGCTTCTGCTTCTGCCGCTTCACGTGCTGCCTTTTTAGCCTCAGCCTTTGCCTTTTCTTCAGCGATACGTGCTTCTTCTTCAGCCTTTGCCTTTTCCTCGGCTTCTTTTTTAGCCAAAGCTTCTGCTTTTTCCTTTTTGGCTATCGCCTGAACCTTCAGCTCTTCTATTTCTTCTGCAGTAAACGGGTTGTCCTGAGTAAGTATATCTACAACCATAGCAGCCTGCTCGTCTGTTATAACGCTTGTAGAACTCTTAACAACCTCACCGTACTCGGCGAGTCTTGCTATTACATCCTTATTGACAGCCTTGAACTTTTTAGTTACCTCTCCAAGTTTTGTTGCTGTTTCTGCCATACCACATCACCCTTTCTCTGTTTCGTTCAGGGCATTATATATGTCCTGAATTGCTTTTGCAAAATTATTATCATTTACGGAAACTACCGCTCTGTCTGCCGAGGCACCGACTGCGTGACCAAGTTCTGACATATCCGAGCACTCAATCAGTTTGACCTTATGGAACAGACAGGCATCGTTTATTGTCTTCTTTGTATTATCCGATGCATCTGATGCGAGAATCACTAACTTTGCCGACTTTGATTTAATCGTCTTTTCGCATATGAACGTGCCCGTTGAAACTTTTCCGGCACGTTTTGCAAGTCCGAGCATACCGAGTAGTTTTTTCACAGTAACCCCTCCAGTTCGTCATAGAGAGTCTCACTTGCACTACAGCCCAGATGCCGTTCTGCAACGTGCTTTTTACGTGCTTTTTTTATGCACTCTGCACTCTTGCATATATATGCGCCTCTGCCTGTATTTTTACCGTTTATGTCCGGCTCCGGTTTATCTGTTTTTACATTATGCGTAATCCGCATAAGCTCTTCTGTCGGTTTGTGTTCTCTGCATACCACACACATTCTTAAAGGTATATGCATCTTCTGACCACCTTTTTATTCTTCGCCTGCTGATATGTCTATCTTCCAGCCTGTGAGCTTTGCTGCAAGTCTTACATTCTGTCCCGATTTGCCGATTGCAAGTGACAACTGATATTCAGGAACTGTAACCTTTGCACTCTTCTCTTCTTCGTCCACTTCACAAGTGAGTACCTTTGCCGGTGAAAGCGATGCCGTTATAAATTCTTTCGGGTCCTCACTCCATTTGATTATGTCTATCTTCTCGTTCTTAAGCTCGTTATTGATTGCCATTACACGGATACCGCGTCCGCCGATACATGAACCCTGTGCATCAACATCGGGGTCATTTGAATGTACTGCAATCTTTGTTCTTGAACCGCCCTCACGTGCGATTCCCTTGATTTCAACAATACCCTCGGCAATCTCGGGAACTTCCATTTCAAAAAGCTTCTTTATAAGTCCCGGATGTGTTCTTGAAAGTATAAGCTGTGTGTTCTTGTAGCCTGAACGTATGTCACTTACATAGAAACGCATTGTTTCGCCCTGCTTGTAAACTTCGCCCTCAGGCTGTTCACGTTTGGGCAAAAATGCTTCCGTGTCCTTGTACTGTTCAACTCTTACGTGCACTCTGTCAGACTCAACAAGCATTATTGTACCGTTCACAAGTCCGAGTGACTGGTCCTGACGGTCGTTATAAAGAACATCACGTTCAGCCTCACGTATACGCTGTGTTACAACCTGCTTTGCTGTCATTGCACTCATTCTTCCGAAGTCCATCGGTGTCACTTCTATATTTACAATATCACCGATTTCGTATTCGCCTGAAATTGCTCTTGCATCGTCGAGTGAAATCTGGTCTCTTTCGTCCTCAACAAGTTCAACAACTGTCTTTTGTGCATATACGTGTATCTCGCCTGTTTTTCTGTCGATTGAAACGAGTACGTTGGGGGCATCATTCTTGCCCTTATAATAGTTTTTCTTGTACGCTGCAACAAGCGCCGCCTCAAGTGCATCAAGTATAACGTTCTCTTCTATACCCTTCTCTGCACACAAATCCTTTATTGCTTTAATCAATTCCTTCATTTTGATAATCCTTCCTTTCTTGTTCAGAAAACAAATTTTAATCTTATATAAACAGCGTCCTTTACAGGTATCTGTTTTTCTTCATCGTTACATTCAATTGTTGCCGTTTTTTCACTGTAGGCCTTTAATACACCGTCAAACTCCTTTACTCCGTCAAGCGGTGCAAACAGCTTAACCTCTACCT
>JAFODX010000205.1 GCA_017380475.1 Clostridia bacterium | reverse complement strand
TTTTCCTTTGCAATTTCTGCAACACCCGGTTTTCCGCCAAAAAGGAACACGCCTCTTGAAGTACCCTTGATACGGTCTAAAACCTCACAGGCTATATCATAGCCTGCGGCACGCTCGCTTATGGGCTTGCCAAGTATCTTTGATGCATACACTACACCGATTCCGTCAGCGGTAAGAAGCTCTGCATTGTTCAAAACATCACGGAACTCATCATTCTTATACGCTGCCATTATTATCTCTGAATTGGGTGTATATACCTTGTGAAGACCTTCTTCGTTAAAGAACTGCATTATTCTGTCTGCCGCACGTGGAATATTCACCATGTCTACCCATACGCCGAGAATGTTTACTTTATCTTTCATTATCCGTTATCTCTCCTCTATCGGAACATATTTTCTCTTTTCAGCAATAGATTTATACGCCGGACGGATAATTCTTGAACATCCGATTGTTTCTTCAAGACGGTGCGCACACCAGCCGGCAATTCTTGAAATCGCAAATAACGGTGTATACATTTCAGGTGCTATGCCAAGCATCTTATAAACAAAGCCTGAATACATATCCACATTTGCACACATTACCTTGTTGTTGTTCTTTACACGCTTGAAGCAATCAGGTGTAAGCTTTTCAACAAGGTTATACAAAGCAAACTCTTTCTGCCATTCAGGGTTATTGTCTGCCAATGTTGCTGCGTGTTCTTTCAGGAGTACGCAACGTGGGTCTGAATATGTATAAATAGCATGGCCCATACCATAAACAAGACCTGAACCGTCATATGCCTCCTTACGGAGAATCTTTTCAAGGTATGCCGTTACCTCTGCCTCGTCTTCCCAATCTGATACGTTTGTTTTTATTTCCTCCATCATACCAAGCACCTTTGCATTTGCACCACCGTGCTTGGGGCCCTTTAATGAACCTATTGCAGCTGCAATTGCACTGTATGTATCAGTTCCTGATGATGAAACAACACGAGTTGTAAATGCACTGTTGTTACCGCCGCCGTGCTCTGCCTGAACCATAAGCAATACATCAAGCATCTCTGCTTCTTCACGTGTATATTTATTGTCAGGACGAATCATATACAAGAAGTTTTCAGCAGTTGAGAGATGCTTCTGCGGAACGTGCAGGTACATACTCTCGCCGTCGTGATAATGTCTTTTTGCCTGATAACCCACTGCCGCCATAACCGGCAAACGTGAAATAAGCTCAATTGACTGTCTCAGAATGTTTTCTACCGTTGTTTCGTCAGGGTTATCGTCATATGAATACATCGCAAGCACACTTCTTGCAATCTTGTTCATAATATTTGCTGACGGGGCTTTTAATATCATATCCTCTGCAAAGCCTTCAGGAAGTGCACGCAGTTCACCCATAAGCTCGTTGAAGTTGTCAAGCTCTTCCTTTGACGGCAGTTTACCGAACAAAAGCAGGAATACGACCTCTTCATAACCGAAACGGTGCTCCTTTTCGCAGTTATCCACGATATCTGCCAGGTTATAGCCACGGTATTTTAAAACACCCTCTATCGGCTGTTTTTCACCGTCATCCATATAATAACCGTTAACCTGACCTATCGCAGTAAGTCCTGCCATAACACCGGTCTCGTCATCATTACGAAGACCTCTTTTTACGCCATATTTCTTGAAAAGGTCTTTTGAAAACGGCTTGTATAGCTCATTTGCGTCTCTTTCAAAAATATGTCTTTTCTCATTCATTTCTATCTCTCCTATCAATTTATATATCAAATTTTTTTCCTGCTATTACATTATATATGCACAAGTGCTTACTTTTTCTTTCGGGTTTGTCGCTCTTTCTGACAACTACTCTGACTTTATGATGAGAGTCAGCCAAGTCAGCAGTTAAAAAGCTCAATGCAAGCTGGTTGGTTATAAATTCATCATTAAACCAGGGCTCACCGTATCCGATAAGCTCGCCGTCAACATATACATCAAATGCACAGGTGTTGCCGTGAAGTCCGCCCTCAACAGCTAAAACATCGCCGTCAAACTCAAACTCGAACCAGTCACCCGGGAAACCGAGCATCCATTTTCTGTCGTTGGATTCAATATAGAATTCACACCAGCCGTCTGACTTTTCGAGTGTCGCAGCAGGCGTAAAATCAACACTTAATGACACCGTTTCAGGGATAAGCTTTTCCTTACTCTGCGGTCTTTTATAGTATTCCGGCAGTGAAAGACATCGCTTCATTTCCTCAAAATACACCGCATATCCCTTATCTGTCGGATGCACACTGTCCATAAGACATCCCGCCTCACGGGCGTTTGCGCCGCCAAGGTGCTTTTTAAGTGCATCCTTCAATGATATTTCGGGGATACCGTAATACTCTGCAACCTCATTGAAGTACTTTGTTTCGGTTGTGTATTCTTCATCTGTTGTATACAGGAATACCACATACGGTTTTGTCGGAAGCGACTGCAGACCCTTCACAAGTCCTTCAACATATTGGCGTGTATCCTCACCTTTATCGTTTACTGCAAACTCTATAAATACCATATGCGGGTTATGCGATGCCACATCACGCTTAAAACGTATCAGTCCGTACTTTGACGGTGTACCGCCGATACCCATATTATAATAGTTCAGACGGTCATTTCCGAACTCGGTTTTGAGCCATTCACCCGTCATATTTGCAAAGCATTTTGATTGCTCGCTTGCTCCGCAACCTTGCGTGATTGAACCGCCGAGAAATACCGCATTGATTTTATCTTTACCTGAAAACTTCTGAAGAATTTCAGAATTCATTTACCATTACCTCTTTTCGTTATATAAGGCTCATCTGTCCGTCACCGTCTTTAAGCGTTTTTGCCGCCGCAGGGATTGTACGTGCAACATACTTTGGTGCATCAGGCACAGTTGTAGCAGATGCAAGCTCTACCTTCGCAGGCTTAATACCACCCTTCGGCTGACGCAATACCTGAACGCCCTGTGTGCTCTTTGTGCTCTTTAACGGAACAAGAGATGTGTTCATATAAAGGACACGGTTGTTCTCGGTTATAAGAACAATATCAGTATCCTCATTGAGATACTTTATATCACAAATCGGCGACTTTGCCGAATATGCACCGATAAGCTTCTTTCTGTTGTTCTTTGTTTCGTAGTTCTTAAGCTCTACCTTTGCCATCTTACCGTTTTCAAATGTGAAGAGCATATTTCCGGCAAAGTCCTTTGTAACAACAGTATATATTATCTTTTCGCCCGGCTCAAGTCCCAAAAGGCTCGGCAGATACTCACCCATTGCCGCAACCTTTGAGTCGGGCATATCATAGGTTTTGAGTTTATATACGTTTGCCTTGTCAGAGAAGAATACAAGTTCTGAAATGTTTGTTGTTTCTTCCTCAACTATAATTTCATCATCCTCTTTAAGCTTATGCTCGGATGTTGTTGAACGCAGTGATATTGCAGGGACTTTCTTAAGATACTGTTCCTTTGTAAAGAAAATTGTCAAAGGATAGTCCTCAATATGGTCTTCTGCCTTGTATTCAGTAAGCTCATCGCTCTTTATAAGCTCAGTACGTCTGTCCTGACCGTATTTCTTCGCTATCTCTGTGAGTTGCTTTGCTATACGTGTCTTGACCGTTCTGTCACTTGATAAAAGCTTATTAAGCTCTGCAATCTCTGATGTGAGCTTGTCTATATTATCAACGTTCTTTAAGATATATTCCTTATTAAGGTTACGCAAACGGATTTCTGCGATATATTCTGCCTGAACCTGGTCAATACCAAATCCTGCCATAAGGTTAGGTACAACCTCTGAATCAAGCTCTGTATGACGGATAATCGAAATCGCCTTGTCAATATCAAGCAGGATTTTCTTAAGACCCATAAGGAGATGAAGTCTTTTATTCTTCTGCTCAATATCAAATTTAGCACCGTTTCTTATGCACGTGATTCTGAACTTAATCCATTCGTTTATTATCTCACCGACACCCATTACCTTCGGGACGGAGTTGATAAGTATATTGAAGTTGCAGGCAAAGCTGTCCTCAAGCGGTGTGAGCTTATAGAGCTTCAACATAAGCTCTTCAGGATCAGTACCTTTTTTAATATCAATTGCAATTTTAAAACCGTTAAGATCTGTTTCGTCACGAACATCTGATATTTCACGAATCTTATTGGCTTTTAAAAGCTCCATTATCTTTCCGATTATAGCTTCTGCAGTTGTAGAATACGGAATTTCAAGAATTTCAATACACTTATTTTCCTTATCATAACGATATTTTGCACGCATTTTGAAGCTTCCGCGACCGGTTTCGTATATCTGACGCATTTCAGCCTCATCATATATGATACTTGCACCGAGTGAAAAATCAGGTGCAGGCATAATGCTTAAAAGGTCAGTTTTATCGTCTTTCATGTATGCAATTGTAGCCTCACATACCTCACGGAGGTTAAATGAGCATATATTTGATGCCATACCAACCGCAATACCCTGGTTCGGGTTCACAAGTATTGACGGGAATGCCGCCGGAAGCAGTGTCGGTTCTTTAAGCTCACCGTCATAGTTATCTACAAACTTTACTGTGTTTTTGTTTATATCGGTAAAAAGCTCGTTACAAATCGGTTCAAGTCTTACCTCGGTATATCTTGATGCAGCATATGCCATATCACGTGAATATGCCTTACCGAAGTTACCCTGCGACTCTACAAGCGGATGCAAAAGTGCTTCATTGCCTCTTGTGAGTCGTACCATCGTTTCATAAATAGCACTGTCGCCGTGCGGATTAAGCTTCATTGTTGAACCTACAACGTTTGCAGACTTTGTAAACTTACCGCCTAAAAGTCCCATCTTATACATCGTATAAAGGAGCTTTCTGTGTGCAGGCTTAAGACCGTCAATTTCAGGAATAGCACGTGAAATAATAACGCTCATTGCATACGGCATATAGTTCAGCTCAAGTGTTTCTGTTATCGCCTGTTCCGCAACCGGTGCAGGTATAATTTCAACTTCCTGTTCTTTTTTCTTTCTTGCCATCAGTCAAACTCCTTTCTCTTATGATAAATCCAGCATTTCCATATACTGTGAGCCGTTATCGGCTATATACTGCTTACGGTCTGATAAGTTATCACCAAGCAACACATCAAACATCATTGCTGTACGTTCTGCATTCTCCGGTGTTACACGGATAAGACGGCGTGTTGCAGGATGCATTGTTGTTAAGCTCATCATATCTGCCTGATTTTCACCAAGTCCCTTTGAACGCTTGATATCAAAATCATCCTTGTCCTTTGAAAGTCCGTCTTCATTGAGCTTTGCAATGATTTCTTCCTTTTCACCGTCTGTATATGCAAAGAATCTCTCACCCTTGCGTTTGCCCTTTGTGATGATTATTTCATAAAGCGGTGATTCTGCAATGTATACCTTGCCCACATCTATAAGTGTCGGCATAAGTCTGTAAATCATAGTCAGAAGCAATGTACGTATCTGGAATCCGTCAACATCGGCATCTGTACATATGATTACTTTATCCCATCTCAGATTATCGAGTGAGAAGCTGTCAAGGTTCTTATTGTGCGAAGTTTTAATCTCAACACCGCAGCCTAAAACCTTTATAAGGTCAACTATAACGTCACTCTTGAAAATCTTCGGATAGTCTGCCTTTAAGCAGTTTAATATCTTACCTCTTATAGGCATAATAGCCTGAAATGCCGCATCACGTGCAAGCTTACATGAGCCCAATGCCGAGTCACCCTCAACGATATAAACCTCACGCTTTGTAACGTCCTTGCTACGGCAGTCAACAAACTTTTCAACCCTGTTTGTAACGTCCATTGAGCCTGTCAGCTTTTTCTTTATATCTATTCTTGCCTTTTCTGCATTCTCACGGCTGCGCTTGTTTACAAGCACCTGATTTGAAATCTTCTCGGCATCTGCCTTGTTTTCTATGAAATATATTTCAAGCTGATGACGCAAAAACTCCGTCATTGCGTCCTGTATAAATTTGTTGTTTATTGCCTTTTTCGTCTGGTTTTCATAGCTTGTCTGTGTTGAGAATGAGTTTATAACAAGTGCAAGACAGTCTGCCACGTCATTGAATGTTATCTTTGATTCGTTCTTTGTATATTTACCCGACTGCTTAAGATACTGGTCAATTGCATATACAAATGCATTTTTTACCGCCTTATCGGGCGAACCACCATGTTCAAGGAAGCTTGAGTTATGATAGTATTCAAGCAGGGTTGTACGGTTTGAGAAACAGAATGCAACCTGCATCTTCATCTTGTAATCGTCCTTATCCTCACGGTCACGGCCGGTACGTTCACATTCCCACGTTTCAACCGTTGTCATTGCATTCTCGCCGACGATTTCCGAAAGATAATCAACTATACCTTTTTCATAGTAGTATTCAAACATTTCGATACCTTCATCGGTTTCGTTGTAGAATACAAACTTCAGACCGGCATTTACCATCGCCTGCTTATTCAAAACGTCCTTATAGAATTCTACAGGGATATTTATGTCAGTAAATACTTCTGTGTCGGGACGCCATTTCTGGATTGTTCCCGTCTGTATACTGCGTGTAGGCTCTTTTGTAAGACCGCCCACATTTTTACCTTTTTCAAAGTGGAGAGTGTATTTTGTCTTGTCACGCACTACTTCAACATCCATATACTCTGATGAATACTGAGTAGCACACGCACCAAGTCCGTTAAGACCGAGACTGTATTCGTACTGACCGCCCTTGTTGTTTTCATACTTACCGCCTGCATACAATTCACAATATACAAGCTCCCAGTTAAAGCATCCCTCTGCCTCGTTATAGTCAAGCGGTATGCCTCGTCCGTGGTCACGTACCTCGATTGAATTATCCTTAAAACGGGTTACCTCAATAAGCTTACCGTAACCCTCTCTCGCCTCGTCTATAGAGTTCGACAAAATTTCAAAAAACGAGTGCTCACAGCCCTCAAGACCGTCTGAACCGAATATAACCGCAGGACGCAAACGGACACGTTCTTCGTCTTTTAATTTTACAATCGATTCGTTGCTGTATTCGCTTTTCTTCGCCATTCTGACTCATTGTCTCCTTTCAATATCAACATCTGTCTGATACCAACTTTTAATTTGCTTTACAATAGGTAATAATATACTAAACTATTTTATACCATTTTTTGTGTTTTGTCAAGCAAAATGGCACAATTTGTAGTGTTTCACAAAAAAAGAACCTCAAAATGGAGTGGTTTGAGGTTCTCTATCTTATTAAAAGCATTGCTCCTGTCAAAATTATGACGAATCCGAAATTTACCGCAGAAAAAAGTCCGATATACTGCATTGTCACTCCCGGATTATGCTTTATGTATTCACGGAATGTTATAAGGCTTGCAAGTGATGCAATAAGTGTCCCTGCACCGCCAATGTTTACACCCCATAACAGGTCATGATAATTTGTTGTAAACTGCGAAAGCAGTATTGCAGACGGTACATTACTTATAAACTGACACGAAAGAACACTGTATATAAGTGTGTTCTTTTCAAGGAGTCCGCCAAGAAATTCACGCACCGCATCAATCCTTGCCATATTCCCTGCAAATATAAAGAAGAATACAAACGTAAAAAGCAACGGATAATCAACCGCTTTAAGTGCTTTTCTGTCAAGAAATACAAGTGCAAGAGGTATTATTATGAGTCCCGTCCAGTACGGAACTGTTCTGAATACTATTGCAATTGAATATACAAAAAGCAGAAGGTATAAAACCGTACGCCATTTAGGAAGTTCTATCTTCTCGTCTTCTATCTCAAGGGGTTCTGATTTTACGCACAGACAGCAGATTGTGATTATAACAATTGCCAGAACAAACGGCGGTGTCATTATCGACATAAACTCACCTGTCGGTATGTTGAATCGGGTATACAGATACAAATTCTGCGGATTTCCGAACGGCGTGAGCATACCGCCAAGGTTTGCGGCGATATTCTGCATTATGAACGTAAATGCCATATACTGCTCTTTATGCGTTGTTGCCAGCACAAAATAACCTAACGGCAGAAATGTGAGAAGTGCCATATCATTGGCTATAAGCATTGAACCGATAAAGGTTATGTACACAATTGCAAGTATGCTCATACGTGTAGTTTTAAAGCACTGCACTATTTTTCTTGCTATAAGATAGAAAAATCTTATGTTCTTTAACGCACATACAACCGCAAGCACACAGAAAAGACACGTCAGTGTCTTAAAATCAAAATAACCGATATATTCTTTATCAAACGGTACAAAAATACACGTTATAAGTGCTGCAAAAAATGCGATTATCATTACCGCATTCTTTTTAATAAAATTCTTCAGTAGCTTCATAATTATCCTCTTTGTAAATTCTTCCGTATTATTCTAACACAAACATTTTGAATATGCAACAAAAACTTGACAAATCACGAAAAAATATGGGTATAACACCAAGCAGATACAAAAAAGAGCCTGACGGCTCTTTTTTTCACAACGGTTTTACAACCGATAAT
>JAFODX010000204.1 GCA_017380475.1 Clostridia bacterium | reverse complement strand
CATCCGATAAGACAAAGAAAGGTATCGCCGACGGATAAATTCTTAAAACATATTGACATGGGCGAAAGACAGTTCTCGTTCAGAATAACAACGAAACAGGATATAGCACGTGAGGCACAGATTTATAACGAAGCACCACGGGTACATTCATTCTTCCCGTCAGGTGACGGAGTTCGTCCTCAAAGTGTAATAAAAACGGATAATGCTGATGTAATACTGTCGTCTATGCGTAAGACGGATGCAGGTTATCAACTTACGTTCTATAACGCATCAGAATCAGCAAACGATGCAAAAGTATCGGTATCAGGAAAAGATATTGATTTGCATTTTGAAAAGCACGAGATAAAAATAATAAAAATATAAAAAATAAACGTTGCAGGTGTGATACTGCAACGTTTATTTTTTTAGCGTATAAAGTTTGTTCTTTCACCGTTGTCGGCAGTTGGTGTCGGTATACCGTTTTCTTCGCCTGCTTTAATACATTTTATAAGCCATGCCATATTCTTGCCTATATTACGCATTGTCTGCAGACCTTCGGTATCTTTTTCTACGTCCTCCGGCTTTGAACCGTGAACCATATTCCAGTATGTAGATGCAACAACGGGCATCTGACGGATAGTAAAATATTTGTTAACTGCATCAAGTGAAGCGGTCGTTCCGCCGCGTCTTGCCGATGCTACAGCAGCCGCAGGCTTGTGTGCAAGGTCAGGACAGATTCCGAAAAGTCTGTCCAGCATTGCAAGCAGCGAACCGTTCGGGCTTGCGTAGTAAACAGGTGTTCCGACAACAAGACCGTCACACTCTGACATTTTCTCTGAAATTTCGTTCACACCGTCGTCAAAAACACATTTACCTGTTTTTGAGCATCCTCCGCAGGCGATACAGCCGTGAATTGCACCTGTTCCTATCCATGTGATTTCAGTATCAATTCCGTTTGCGTTAAGCTCTTTTGCTACTTCGCAAAGTGCACGGTTTGTACAACCGTCCTTGTGCGGACTTCCGTTTATAAGTAATACTTTCATAGAATCAACCTTTCTTTATTAAGTGATATATTATATTCAGATTATACCCCAAAAATCACATAGTGTCAAGCTAAATAAAATTCAAAAAGAACCGCTTTCTTTGTTGACAAATATGCCAGAATGTGATATAATCTTAATATCAATGCAAAAAAATAGAGAAGGGTGGCATTTTAGTGTCTACTGAAGAAATTAAAACAAACAATATTACCGAAAAAAAAGTCGGTTCAGATATAAGTATAATTGATATCATCAATATGATGCTCACGTTCTGGTGGTTTATAATCATACTTGCCGTACTCGTTGGCGGAGCAACATATACATATTTTAAAATAAGTTCTGTACCGGAATATAAATCTACGGCAAAGGTGTATGTAAACACGGAAGGTCAGCAGACATCTACTGACGTCAATACAAGTGCCTTGATTGGTGCATCAAACCTGTTGCCTACATATATAGACGTGTTGCAGAGTAAAGAGTTTTTGAATCAGGTGAGTGACGACCTTGATAACAGATACGATATTGAACAGATAAAAACCATGCTTGAGCTTGAGGGGGTAACTGATACGAACATCATATCAATATCAGTAACTCACGAAGATGCACATGTGGCATATCTTGTATGCTCAAGCGTTGTCAATAATGCTCCTACTGAAGTGTCACGTGTATTTGGCGGTGGTAGTACAAAACTTACAGAGTATCCGGAAGAAGCAATAAAGCCGGAGGAAATGCATACGACAAGAAATGCTGCAATAGGTTTTGTTATAGGTGCAGTAATAGCTATGCTTATAATATTCCTTGTTAACTTGTTTGATACACGTGTTAAGAGCAAGGACGAGCTTATCGCAAAATATAAAATGCCGATAATAGGCGAGATACCCAGTCTTGATTTTGAGGGTTAAAGATAAATAGAGTTACGGAAGGATTAAACAGAAATGGCTGATAAAAAAATAATGAAATCTGCTCAGCAGGAAACAACTCTTGACGAGCGCAGACAGCGACTCAAGAAGAGTCAGGAAGCAATCCTTAATAAAAGAACGCCGTTTGTTATTCAGGAGGCATACAGAACTGCCCGTACAAACATAATTTTTTCGCTTGCCGATTCAGAAGAGGGATGTAAAACTGTTTGTATAACAAGTGCTAATGCAGGTGAGGGTAAGACAACAACTGCACTTAATCTCGCAATAACCTTTGCGCAGACAGGCTCAAAGGTGTTGCTCATAGACGCAGACTTGAGAAAACCGAGAATACACCAGTACCTGGGCGTTATAAAATCAGACGGACTTACTACAGTTTTATCAAAACAGAAAGAGTTTGAAGATGTAGTATACCATAACTTAAGACCCGGTCTTGACTGTCTGACATCCGGTTCTATTCCGCCGAACCCTGCCGAACTACTTGGTTCGGAGGCTATGAGCAAGCTTTTTGAAAAGCTGAAAAAGGAATATGACTATGTCCTGATAGATACACCGCCTGTAACAGTCGTAACAGATGCAGTTGCATTGTCGGGACTTGTATCAGGTATAATGCTTGTTGTACGTGAAGGCTTTACGAACTATGAAAGTATAGACCAGGCGTTGAGCTTGTTAAATATCGCAAAAGCAAAACTGCTTGGCTTCTTTGTAAACGATATTGACGCATTGAGTATGAACTATGGCTCATACCGCAGTGGCTACGGAAGAAAATACAAGAGTCGTTACAAGTATGACAAGGGTTATGGCAGTGGCTACGGTTACGGCTACGGTTACGGCTATAGCTACTCTGATCACGTACGTTCAAAAAAGAAGACCGGTGTATTTAACCGTGGAACGGATGACAAGAAGTCAGAGGTGAGAGAATGAAGTTAAAATGGCTGGGTGTTTGCATTGTGTGCATTACGGCTATGATTTGCTTTTCGGGCTGTACAGATAAGTCTGAGTTAAAAAACGAACTTGACAGTGTTGAGATTAGCTATTCATTGCCGGAAGTAACTGTAAGTAAATGCCGTTACCTCAGTCAGGCTGATGAGGCTGTATATGAACAGCAAATCGCAGCTTGTGATATGTATTATGAGGCTTATTATCTGACGAGAACATCGGATTATACAGAAAAATATGAAGACAGTGTAAAACCTGAACGAATAGCATACTACTGCAATCAGAGAAGAACAGAGCTCAACGATGAAATAACACGTCAGTTTTGCGACAATGTGCGCAAGATTATAGAGACTGTCGAGGATTGTGAGAATATAGAAGCATATATTGACCGTGTGGTTAATGATACGATAAACTTCTATGATTACTACGCAGAGTATTCATATGCAGAAGACGCGAAAGAGTTTGAAGAGAACACATGCAAAATACTAAAGGTATTTTATGAGCGTACAAACATTCTTGCATTTTCGTTTATGGCAAAGAATAAAGAAACATTTATAGAAGTTGCCACAGACAGAATTGTAAAGAACTCCAGAGCAAAAAGCGCATACAGTATGTATATAACAGAGAATAATGCACTGGTGGAAGCTCTTAACGCTGTTTATAATGGTGTTGACAGTGAGCGTGCACAGATAATTACCGGTGCAACAATAAAGCTTGTACGTAAAATGCTTGAAGAAGACAATGAACTTGATGAAAACAGCATTAACACATTGATGGAGCAGTTGGGTGAGCCGACGCCGGAACCGACAGTAGAACCGACCCCCGAACCTACACCTACACCTGTTCCTACACCTGTGCCGACACCGGTTCGTACGCCACAGCCAACGCCTGTACGTACGCCGCAGCCTCAGGCACCGGTAAAAACACAGGCACCTGAAGAATGGTGGGAGTTTTCCACCTGATAAAGAACCTGACTGAAAGGAAGAACTGTAATGAAGAAAATCAAAGTTATATCATGCATTTTGACCGTTGCGTTGATGGCTTTGATTTTCTTTTTTTCATCACAGACTGCAGAGGTTTCATCTAAAACATCTTCAGGACTTACTCAGAAAATTGCCGAATTTATAGTAAGAATCATGAAATCCGGTGATGCTGATGAAATCAGACATACCATTCACAATCTGATAAGAAAAACAGCACATTTTACATTATTCTTTATGCTGTCAGTATCTGTTGCGAACACTGTTTTCCAACTGTTCGGAACGGAAAAGCTAAGACTATTCATTTATACATCTGTGTTCTGTCTTGTTTATGCAATAACTGATGAGATTCACCAGATATTTGTGCCGGGACGTGCAGGAATGGTAAGGGATGTTATCATTGACCTTTTCGGTGCAATGATTGGTGCGGGTGTATTTTTACTTATCAGATATTTATGCAAAAGGAGGAAGGAAAATGATTTGTGATTTCCACTCCCATGCTCTGTTTGGAATAGACGACGGAGCAAAAGATAAACAAATGGCGGTTGCTATGCTTAAAAAAGCGAAATCAGATGGCGTGGATACAGTTCTGCTTACATCTCACTGCTATCCGGAAAATTATGAGGATATCGACAGATTTATAGAAAAACGTGACCGTATTTGCGATGAACTGGCGTGTATTGAGGGCTTACCAAACCTTGTTAAGGCATGTGAGGTTCATATTACAAGGGATATAGCACGGTTCCGGAATATACGCAAGCTATGTATTGAAAACACCAACTATATGCTGGTTGAAATGCCACACGCACCGTGGACTGATAAAACGATTGACACGGTATATAAACTTAATATCAGGGGCATAACCCCCATAATTGCTCATGACGAGCGTAACATGCATCAAAGACCAGAACTCCATAATGCACTTTATGACCTTGATGTTCTGATACAGGTAAATGCTCCGAGCTTATTTAAGTTTTCTGACAGAAAAAAGGTAGATAAGCTTATGCGGCGCGGTCTTGCACATGTTATAGGCTCTGATATGCATAATATGACAAATCGTGAACCGTGTATGGAAAAGGCGCATAGGCGTATCATAAACCGATACGGTGAAGAATGCTGGCGTTATCTGATGCGGAACTCAGAAAAAATATTAAACGGCGAAGAAGTGACCTACAGGGATTTCAGGTCATTTAAAAAGAAAGGTATGTTTTAAGTACATCTGAAGAAGGTGTTCAATATAAATACATTGTAAACAACAGGGAGGAAAAAACAATGGGATTAACACTAACAGAAAAAATTCTTTCAGCACATCTTGTTGAGGGAGAGATGATAAAGGGGACAGAGATAGGTATACGTATCGACCAGACCCTTACTCAGGATGCTACAGGAACAATGGCATACCTTGAGTTTGAGGCAATGGGCGTACCGAGAGTAAAGACAGAACGTTCTGTTGCATACATAGACCATAACACACTTCAGAACGGTTTTATGAACATGGACGACCACAGATTTATTGGTTCTGTTGCAAAGAAGCACGGAATATATTTCTCACGTCCCGGTAACGGTATCTGCCATCAGGTACATCTTGAAAGATTCGGCGTACCCGGAAAGACACTTATCGGTTCAGATTCGCACACACCTACAGGCGGCGGTATCGGTATGATTGCAATCGGTGCCGGCGGTATGGACGTTGCAGTTGCAATGGGCGGCGGAACATACTATATAACTTGCCCGAAGGTGGTAAAGGTTGAACTTACAGGCAAACTCCAGCCATGGGTTGCGGCAAAGGATGTTATCCTTGAGGTATTAAAGCGTCTCTCTGTTAAGGGTGGCGTAGGCAAGGTAATAGAGTACTGCGGTGAGGGTGTTAAGTCGCTTTCAGTTCCGGAGCGTGCTACAATAACCAATATGGGTGCAGAGCTTGGCGCAACAACATCAATATTCCCGTCAGATGAGATAACATATAAATTCTTAAAGGCACAGGGCAGAGAAGACGTATATACCGAGCTTTGTGCAGACAGTGATGCCGTATATGACGAAGTTGTAGAAATCAATTTGAGCGAGCTTGTACCGATGGCGGCTTGTCCTCATTCACCGGATAATATCAAGACAGTTGATGAAATCGGTGCAATGAAGATTGACCAGGTATGTATCGGTTCATGTACAAACTCATCACTTATGGATATGATGAAGGTTGCGCATATCTTAAAGGGCAAGACAGTTCATCCTGATGTGTCGCTTTCAATAGCACCGGGATCAAAGCAGGTTCTTTCGATGCTTGCAGAGAACGGAGCACTTGCAATAATGCTTGAAGCAGGCGCAAGAGTGCTTGAGAGTGCGTGCGGTCCGTGTATCGGTATGGGACAGTCACCTAATTCAGGCGGTATCTCATTAAGAACATTCAACCGTAACTTTGAGGGCAGAAGCGGTACTGCAGACGGTCAGATATATCTTGTATCACCCGAGCTTGCGGCAGCATCAGCTATAGCGGGCGTTCTTACCGATCCGAGAACACTCGGTGAGATGCCTGAATTTGAGATGCCTGAAAAGTTTAATGTAAACGACAATATGATAGTTGAGCCGGTAGCAGAAGAGGATATGGACAGTGTTGAGGTGTTAAGAGGACCGAACATCAAGCCGTTCCCGACATCAGAGCCGATGCCTGAAACAATCAATGCAAAGGTAAGTTTGAAGGTTGGTGACAACATCACTACCGACCACATTATGCCTGCAGGCGCAAAGATACTTCCGTTGCGTTCAAATATCCCGGAGATTTCAAAGTATTGCTTTGCCGTATGTGATGAAAGCTTCCACGACAGAGCACTTGAAATGGGCAAGAGCATCGTAATCGGTGGTTCAAACTACGGTCAGGGTTCATCGCGTGAGCACGCGGCACTTGCACCGCTTTATCTTGGTGTAAAGGCGGTTATTACAAAGTCATTTGCAAGAATACATATGGCAAACCTCATAAATGCAGGTATCATTCCGATGACATTTGCAAATGAGGCAGATTATGACAGAATAGACGGCAATGACGAGCTTGCAATTGCAAATGTTGCAGAACAGATTGCAAACGGTGAGATAATCAAGGTAACAAACGTAACAAAGGGCTTTGACTTTGATTGTGTTGTAAACTTCTCTGACAGACAGAAAGAGATGCTTTACGCCGGCGGTCTGCTTAATTATACAAAAAATAACGGTTAATATAAAACAGGGCACTTCGTTGTGAAATGCCCTGTTTAAAATGGGGGAAAATATGGATAGCAAGGTAACAGAAAAATATTTCGTAATGCCTGATGGTGTGAAACTATACACAAGAATAATCGAGCCGTGTGACGGCAAGGAGAAACATCCGATTGTATTTGTACGTACTCCGTATGCAGATGCCTTGTCGGGCATGGAAAATGATAAATACAAGGAAATTGAACAACTTGTAAAAGGCGGTTATGCAGTTGTAACTCAGCACACGCGCGGAAAAATAAAGAGCGAGGGTGTATGCATTCCTTATGTAGAACGAGACGATGGACTCGCAAGCCTTGAACAAATAAGGCAATTGCCATGCTATAATGGCGAAATTTATCTGTATGGATTGAGTTATCTCAGTTCTGTGCATCTTTCATACCTTGACACTAATCCGTATGATATAAAAGGTGCTGTAATTGACATACAGACAGATAATATGTATTTCCGTAATTACCGTAACGGATGTTGCTATAATTGGTGCAACTACATATGGTGGCTCAATATGATTTGGGAACAATACCCGGATCAAAAAAGGGAGCTTGCAGAAATCCGTCCGTACAAAGATTTAATGAAACGTGTTCTTGGCGAGGATTATCCGTTATACACTAACAACCTGCTAAATGATACATATAACGAATTTTGGAAAAGTAACCCTATGACAAGAGCGATAGATAATCTGAAAATTCCCGTGCTTTTCACAGAGGGGTGGTATGATTTCTACACGGAAGGAATGTTCTCAATGTGGGAAAGAATGCCTGATACAACAAGACAGAAATCGGCATTTATCGTCGGACCGTGGGGACACGATACAGTTGTTGGCAAAAACGCAGAACATCCGCTTGTAAACGGTGACATCCCTGAAGATTTTTATGTTGAATGGTTTAACAGTATCCGTGAAAAAAGACCATTTAAGTATGCAAAAACGGGAAAGGTCAATTACTATTCACTCGGCTCGGGAGAATGGCGTGTAACAGAATACCCGACCGTATCGCAAACAACGAAAAAGCTGTGGTTTGCAGGCGATAACAGATTAACTGCATCCCCCAAAACAAATGATGAAAAAATCACATACACATATAATCCTGAAGAGCGTGTTGACTGTTTCAAATACCTTGATATTTACAAGGCAAATCCGGCAAATTCGGTTGATGGTGTAATTTCGTTTGAAAGTGAAGCTTTTTCGGAAGAAGTTTCATTCTACGGTGAGACGAGCTGGCGTATGGATGTATCATCGGATTGCGAAGATACGGCATTCTTTATGCGTTTATATCTTGTTGAAGACGGTGAGACATATAACATAACAGAAACAATAACATCTTTGTCACACATTAACCCCGACTACATTCCGGGCGAGAAGATAACGATAGATTTAAAAACTCCACCTTGTGCATTTACGGTAAAGAAAGGCTCGGGTATCAGAGTAGACATTTCGTCTTACGGCGGTAAATATGTGCCGCACGCAAATGTAAAAGGTCATTGGGCAGAAGTGACAGAAACAAAAATTGCAAACAACACAATCCACCTTGACGGAGCATATATCGAGCTTCCGACAGAATAACAAACAAATGCACGGCAGTATCGCACTGTTGTGCATTTATTTTTAATTTAGGGGTAGATTTTTATGAAGTTTTGTGATATAATTATTTATAACTATATCTGACTATTCGAGGGATGGGAAATGGCATCTAAAAAATCTACAAATACAAGAAAAAAGACTTCAGCAAAAGGAAAGGCAAAAAAACAACAGCAAGTTGAAACGAACATACTCAAAAGCTCGTTATTCATACACGGACTTGTATGGTCGGTTATTTTTGTGTTTACTGCACTATTTATGTACATAGATACAAATGCAGTGCTTGCAGAAGCTGCACAGAAAATGCTTGGTGGTTTGTTCGGTGTTATGGCATATATGATACCTGTCATATTCTGCGGAACGCTTATTTATCTGGTTTATTTTAAATCAGTTAAACAGCTTTGGATTAAATTCACATTACTTCTTGTGTCAGTATGCGATTTGTGTGCACTTATTGGTATATTTGCTGATTACAGTACAGGTAGTGCATACCGTGTCTGCGGAGAGAAAATGAACGGCGGCGGAGTTATAGGTGTCGGAATAGCGGAGTTTTTCGAACGCTATATCGGACCTGTTGCATCGTTTATCATTCTGTTTGTACTGTTTATTGTGCTTGCGTGCTTTATAACAAGAACAAACATTCTGCCGTATCTTGAAAAAGGCATCAGACGCCTTGTGGGCCTTTCAGGAGAGGTAGGCGAGAAAGTAAAGGAAAAACATGAAGAACACGTGCGTGTGCGTCGTGAAGAGGCTGAAAAGGAACGTCAATACGAAGAAAACCATATCAAATTTGATATTCCCGAACAGGACGAGCTTCCTGAAAGTCTGACCAACCGAATCAAGAAGCACAGGCAAAATCCGGCAACTGCCGTAGTAAACGATTTTGCGAAAGACGTTGATGAAGGCCGTGTAACGACGGTTCCCGATATATACGACGAAAATCTGTTCAAGGGTGAGGATGCCAATATATACGATATTGAATTTGAAGAAATGAACGAAGCTGAACCGGAGCCGGCAGAAGAAAAGCCGGTAAAGGAAAAGAACCTTTCAGAATCGGAAAAAGCTGAATACAGCGAAGAAATAGAAAATTCAATGATGACAGAGGTTGTCGAGTATCAGTTCCCGACAATTGACCTGCTTGATACTGCGAAAAAATCATCAGGCGACCAGCGCCGTGAACTTTACGAAAAAGCTGAACAGCTCATAGCAGTACTTGATAATTTCGGTGTAAAGGCGAAACCTGTTCAGGTAACGCAGGGCCCGACGGTTACAAGATACGAAATACAACCCGAAAGCGGTGTCAAGCTCTCAAAAATTGTTGGACTTGCAGACGACATTGCACTGAATCTGGCAGTATCAACCGTACTTATTGCACCCGTACCGGGTAAAGCCGCAACAGTCGGTGTAGAAATACCAAACAACAGTGTTACACCGGTATCTATCCGTGAAATGATAGACTCACCGGAATTCAAGAACGCAAAATCAAAGCTTACGGTATGTCTTGGTAAAGACATCGGCGGTAACGTAATAACAGGCGATATCGCAAAATGGCCGCACGCACTTATTGCCGGTGCTACGGGTTCAGGTAAGTCAGTATGTATAAATACAATTATAACATCAATTCTTTACAAAGCAGACCCGAACGAGGTAAAACTTATAATGGTTGACCCAAAACAGGTTGAGCTTGGTGTTTATAACGGCATACCGCATCTTCTTATCCCGGTAGTTACAGAGGCTAAAAAGGCGGCAGGTGCACTTAACTGGGCAGTAACAGAAATGATGCACCGATACGAACTGTTTAAAAACTCAGGCGTGAGAAAGCTTGAAATGTATAACAAGCTTATGGAAAAAACAGGTGGAGAGAAACTGCCGCAGCTTGTAATTATAATCGACGAGCTTGCCGACCTTATGATGGTTGCCGCAAAAGAGGTTGAGGACTATGTATGCCGACTTGCACAGCTTGCAAGAGCAGCAGGAATACACCTTATAATTGCAACACAGCGTCCGTCAGTTGACGTTATCACGGGTCTTATCAAAGCGAACATCCCGTCACGAATAGCATTCTCTGTATCATCGCAGATAGACAGCCGTACAATCCTTGACAAGGTCGGCGCAGAGAAGCTTCTTGGTATGGGTGATATGCTTTATTTCCCGACCGGTGCGCGTTCAACAACACGTGTTCAGGGCGCATTCGTATCTGATGATGAGGTCGAAAGAATAGTAAACCATATCAAGGAAACATCACCCGTAACCCATTACAGAGAAGACCTTGAAGACCATATAGAGCGTATATCACTTGGTGAAAACGGTGTAACACCTGATAAAGACGATGACGGTGACGCACTCTTAAATGATGCAATAAAGCTCTCAATTGAACTCGGACAGATTTCAACATCTATGATACAGCGACGTTTGGGTGTCGGCTATTCACGTGCCGGACGAATTATTGACCAGATGGAGGCAAGAGGTATAGTTTCACCTCCTAACGGCTCAAAACCCAGAGATGTGCTGGTTTCACACGCAGATATGCTGTTTGGTGACAGTGTAGCGGAGGATGACGAATTTGAAGAATGATTTTTTACCGGTTTCAACGTCGGATATAAAAAAGCGTGGCTGGGACTATTACGATTTTCTGTATATTGTCGGTGATGCGTATGTTGACCACCCAAGCTTTGGCCACGCAATAATATCCCGTGTCCTTGAAAACCGTGGTTACCGTGTTGCGATACTTCCGCAACCCGACTGGCACAGTGCAGATGAAATAAAGGCATTTCCAAGACCCCGGCTTGGTGTTCTTGTCAGTGCCGGTAACATTGACAGTATGGTAAACCATTATACAGTAACCAAGAAGAAACGTCATGACGATGCGTATTCGCCTGAAAACAAGGCAGGAAAACGCCCCGACCGTGCAACGATTGTTTACTGTAACCGTGCAAGAGAGGCCTTTGGTGATATACCGATACTTATCGGCGGTGTCGAGGCAAGTCTGAGGCGGTTTGCTCACTATGACTATTGGTCAGACAAGGTGCGACGTTCAATTCTTTTCGACTCACGTGCCGATATACTTATGTACGGTATGGGTGAACGGCAGATAACCGAGATTGCAGATATGCTTAATATGGGTGTAGATGTAAAAGAGATTACAACAGTTCCGGGTACGTGTTTTATATCACCTCACGCAGACGGATATAAGGAAATACCGTCATATGAAGATTGCGTGGCTGATAAAAAAGCGTATGCAATATCATGTCGGGAACAGTATCTTGAACAGAACCCGTACAAAGGCGAGGCACTCGCACAGAAACACGGTGACAAATACCTTATCCAGTTACCGCCCCAACCGCCTTTGGAAACGGAAGAACTTGATGCAGTATATGACTTACCGTATATGCGTAATTACCATCCGATGTATGAAAAATACGGTGGTATAAAAGCGATTGAAGAGGTTAAATTTTCACTTGCGGCAAACCGTGGCTGTTACGGTAACTGTAACTTCTGTGCTTTGGCATTTCATCAGGGCAGAATGGTTACATCACGAAGCGATGAAAGTCTTATAAAAGAAGCAAGGCTTATGACCGAAATGCCCGATTTTAAAGGCTATATCCACGACGTTGGCGGACCTACGGCAAACTTCCGTGAGCTTGCCTGCGAAAAACAGAAAACAGAGGGTGCGTGCAAATTAAAACACTGTTTGTACCCCAAACCGTGTAAGAATATGAAAATAGACCATACAAAATATCTTGGTCTGTTACGGAAATTACGCAAGTTACCGAAAGTGAAAAAGGTGTTTATACGTTCCGGAATACGTTTTGACTATTTAGTGGCAGATAAGAATGACACATTCTTCCGTGAACTTTTAAAATACCACGTAAGCGGTCAGCTTAAGGTTGCACCTGAACACGTTTCAGATAATGCATTAAAGTATATGGGCAAGCCGTCTAACACTGTATATAAGCGGTTCTCGGACAAGTTCTATAAGCTCAATGAGGAAATGAATCTTAAGCAATATCTTGTTCCGTACCTTATGTCAAGCCATCCGGGCTCGACTTTACACGATGCGGTTGCGTTAGCAGAATATCTGAACGCTAACAAAATCAATCCGCAACAGGTGCAGGATTTCTATCCGACACCGGGTACAGTTTCGACCTGTATGTATTATACAGAGCTTGACCCGTTCACGATGGAAAAGGTATATATCCCCAAAACACCAAAAGAAAAAGCTATGCAGAGGGCACTGTTGCAGTTCAAAAATCCTGAGAACTACAAACTTGTGCGTGAAGCTTTAATAACGGCAGGCAGAGAAGATTTAATCGGCAGAGGTCCGGATTGTCTCATACCGCCGTATCAACAAAGAAAAGAGGAAATGAAAAATGGCAAAACTACTGATGGGCAAGGAAGTGTCCGACAGAATAAAGGACGAAATGAAAATCGAGGTAGAAAACCTCAAAAAGGCGGGAATAAATCCGGGACTCGCAGTAATACTGGTAGGCGAAGACCCCGCAAGTAAAGTCTATGTATCGAACAAGAAAAAGGCTTGTGAATACATCGGTATAAACTCGTTTGAGTACAAACTACCGGAGGAAACTACAGAGGAAGAACTGCTTGCACTTATTGACAAACTCAATAACGACAACACAGTTTCAGGCATACTCTGTCAGCTTCCCGTACCGAAGCACATTAACGAAGAATCAATCATTAACGCAATTGACCCCAAAAAGGACGTAGATGCCTTTCATCCCGTAAATGTGGGCAAGATAATGACAGGTAACTATGACTTTGTTCCGTGCACTCCTGCGGGCGTTATGGAGCTTATAAAGGAATCTGGTATTGATGTAACAGGCAAGGAATGTGTGGTTGTCGGACGTTCAAATATTGTAGGCAAACCTATGTCGATGCTGTTGCTTCATAAGAACGGTACGGTAACAATCTGCCATTCAAGGACAACAGACTTGAAAGAGAAAACAAAATCAGCGGACATTCTTGTTGCGGCGGTAGGTATACCGAACTTCATAACGGGCGATATGATAAAGCCGGGTGCAGTTGTAATTGATGTCGGCATAAACCGTATCGCACCAAAGACGCTTGTGGGCGATGTTGACTTTGCATCGGCAGAACCTGTTGCAGGAGCAATAACTCCCGTTCCGGGCGGTGTAGGTCCTATGACTATCGCAATGCTTATGAAAAACACATTGAAAGCTGCTGAGCTTAACAAGACTGTATAAACACCAAAAATACGGTGTCCTTATACTGTTTTATGGCGTTTTTTACCAAAAAATTTCCGTTACCATTGACACATAAAACATTTTAATATATACTATATATGTTAATGAAAAGAAAGGAGATTTTTACTATGACATTTGAAAATGCTCTAAAGAGGATAAAGACTGCATTTGCAAACGTTGACGCATCAAAGCTTGCAGATATGGCAGTACAGGTTACATTATCAGATGAAGACTGTGGCGGTACTTTCTACTTCAAAAAAGAGGGTTCAGACCTTTTAGTTGAAGGCTATGACTACCGTGACAATGATGCAGTAATAGACATACAGAGAAAGTCTTTCATGGACATTCTTGCAGGTAAAACAACACTTGATGTTGCAATAGAAAAAGGCACAGCAACCGTAAAGGGTGACTTTGAAAAAATTGATACTTTGAAGGTGGCAATTCCCAAATATGTTGCACCGGCTAAGAAGCCTGCTGCAAAGAAAACGGAAGCACCAAAAAATACAGAAGCTAAAAAGACGGTAAAGAAACCTGTTGCCAAAAGAACAGTAAAGAAAGCGTAAGCTGAAAAGGGATTCTGCCGTATGACAGAATCCCTGTATTTATATAAAGGAAAGGATATAAAGAAATGGCAAAGATTCAAATGACGACACCGCTTGTCGAGATGGACGGCGACGAGATGACAAGAATTCTATGGAAATGGATAAAGGACATCCTTATTCTTCCGTATGTTGATTTAAAGACAGAATACTACGACCTTGGTCTTGAGTACAGAAATGAAACAAATGACCAGGTTACTATAGACAGTGCCGAGGCGGCTAAGAAATACGGCGTAGCAGTAAAGTGTGCTACAATAACACCGAATGCGGCTCGTATGACGGAATATGACCTGAAGGAAATGTGGAAATCACCGAACGGTACAATCCGTGCCATCATGGACGGTACAGTGTTCAGAACGCCTATAATCGTTAACGGTATAGTTCCGTATATCCCGACATGGACAAAGCCGATTACAATCGCACGTCACGCATACGGCGATGTATATAAGAACGTTGAGATGCAGGTTCCTGCAGGTTCAAAAGCAGAGCTTGTAATGACCGATAAAGACGGCAACGTGACAAAGGAAACAATCCACGAGTTTGCACAGGGCGGAGTTATCCAGGGCTTGCATAATCGTGACGAGAGTATCGAGTCATTTGCAAGAGCTTGCTTTAACTATGCACTTGACTTAAATCAGGATATATGGTTTGCAACAAAGGACACAATCTCAAAGAAGTATGACCACAGATTTAAAGACATCTTTGCAGAAATTTACGAGAACGAGTATAAGGACAAGTTCGACGAAAAGGGTATTGAGTATTTCTATACATTGATTGACGATGCCGTAGCACGTGTAATCCGTTCAGAGGGCGGTTATATCTGGGCATGTAAGAACTATGACGGCGATGTTATGTCAGATATGGTTGCAACAGCTTACGGCTCACTTGCAATGATGACATCAGTACTTGTATCACCCGACGGTAAGTATGAGTACGAGGCGGCACACGGTACAGTTCAGCGTCATTACTATAAGCACTTAAAGGGCGAGGAAACATCAACAAACTCTGTTGCAACAATCTTTGCATGGTCAGGTGCATTAAGAAAGCGTGGCGAGTTTGATAATCTTCCACAACTCGTTCACTATGCAGACTGCCTTGAAAAAGCAACAATTAAGACAATCGAGGACGGCGTTATGACCGGCGACTTGTATTCAATGTCAAAACTTGAAAACAAGACAAAGGTAAACTCAGAAGATTTCTTAAAAGCAATCGACGAGAGATTAAAAGTAATGCTCTAATAAGCAAAAGAACCTGCGAATGCAGGTTCTTTTTGTTTGTTTTACACCAATCCAACTCGGTTTTCAGCATCGGCTACGATGCCGTCGATGATTTTCTGTGCCTCGTCGATAGAGCCAGCAGATGTTCCGAGATAAAGCTTTATTTTCGGCTCTGTGCCTGACGGACGAACAATGAAATATGATTTCTCGTCCGATAAATCATAACGTAATACGTTTGATTTGGGCAGTCCCTCAAGCGGTTTTTCTGTTCCACATTTGTAGCTTATAGTCTGTGTGAGGTAATCGGTTGTTTTTATAACCTCAAGTCCGTTAATCGTTGTAGGTGCGTTATCACGTAAACTATTAAGAATATTTGCCATTCTTTCCATACCGTCTTTGCCGGGCATTGTGTATGCGTTAGTCTGCTCAACAAAGTAGCCGTACTTTTTGTAAATATCCTGCATAGCCTCATAGAGTGACTTACCCTTTGTTTTATAATATGCCGCCATTTCGGCAATGAGCATTGATGCAACTACTCCATCCTTATCACGTGCGTGTGTGCCTACAAGATAACCATAGCTCTCTTCAAAACCAATCAGGTATGTATGGTTTTTCTTTTCAGCAAACTCGGTCATTTTCTCGCCGATATATTTAAAGCCTGTGAACACGTTCATTATCTCAATACCGTAGCTTTCTGCGATTTTTGCCGCAAGCTCGGTTGTAACGATTGTTTTTATAACAACACCGTCCTTGGGGAGTGTGCCTTGCTCTGACTTTGAACGCAGGATATATTCAACAAGTAACGCACCTGTCTGGTTACCTGTAAGTGTTCTGTATACACCGTCTGCATCTCTTACAACTACGCCCACACGGTCACAGTCCGGGTCAGTGCCGATAATAAAATCAACATCATTCTCCTTTGCCATTTCAATAGCAATTGTAAATGCTTCTGCATTTTCGGGGTTAGGTGACTTAACAGTGGGGAAGTTACCGTCCTCTGTGTCCTGCTCCTTAACCACAAGCACGTTTTTAAAACCAAT
>JAFODX010000203.1 GCA_017380475.1 Clostridia bacterium | reverse complement strand
GCAAGCTCTTTTCCATATTCGGTGTATGATGATACAATTTCGCTGTCGGTCGGCTCAATATAATACGAGTGAACAAAATACATAAATTCACCCGTGTCGGGCAGTATTCTGCTCGGCTTTGCGGTTTTTAAATTATTCCAGCCCATATGCGGAATTTTAAGACCGCAGTCGGGGATTTTTACGACCTTGCCACCGAACACACCAAGACCTTCAACACCGGGACTTTCTTCGCTTTCTTCAAATAAAAGATGAAGTCCGAGGCACACACCTAAAAACGGACGTGTTCCGTCTGCGGCTTGTTTTACTGTATCAAAAAGACCGCTGTTTTTTATACATTCCATTGCATCGCCAAACGAGCCGACGCCGGGGAGTATAACGTGGTCAGCGTTAAGGATAGTTTCCTTATCGCTTGTTATAACCGATTCAGCACCCAGAAAGTCAAGTGCATTTTTAACGCTGTGCAGATTTCCTGCACCGTAATCTATTATTGCTATCATTGTAATTTTCCTTTTCGTGTTAATATCCTATATTCTAACACACAATCGGGCATAATTCAATTAAAAAATAAAAATTTTTGCAAAAAACTCTTTTTTTTTGACGGTAAATGTGATATACTGATTAGTAATGATTTTAAGAGGAGTAAAATTCAAATGAAAAAGGTTGGATTTGATAACGAAAAATATTTAAAAATGCAATCGGAGCAAATCCGTAAGCGTATTGCGGAGTTTGGCGGCAAGCTGTATCTTGAGTTTGGCGGCAAGCTTTTTGACGATTATCATGCATCACGTGTATTGCCGGGTTTTGAGCCTGACAGCAAGATGCGTATGCTACAGCAGTTAAAGGACGAGGTTGAAATCGTTATTGCGATAAATGCGGCGGATATTGAATCGAATAAAATACGTGGCGACCTCGGCATTCCGTATGATGAGGATGTGTTAAGACTCATAGATACATTCCGTGAACTTGGTCTTTTTGTTGGCAGTGTTGTTCTCACAAGATACAATTCACAGCCGGCGGCGAACACGTTTTTAAAACAGCTCACTGCACTCGGAATACGTTGCTACTGCCACTACCCGATAGAGGGTTATCCGTCAGACGTTGCACATATCGTAAGCGAGGACGGATTCGGTAAGAACGAATATATAGAAACAAGCCGTTCGTTGATAGTTGTTACCGCACCGGGTCCCGGAAGCGGTAAAATGGCTACCTGCCTGAGCCAGCTCTATCACGATTACAAGCGTGGCGTAACCGCAGGTTATGCGAAGTTTGAGACGTTCCCGATATGGAACATTCCGCTTAAACACCCCGTAAACCTTGCGTATGAGGCGGCAACGGCAGACCTTAACGATGTTAATATGCTTGACCCGTTCCATCTTGAGGCATACGGCGAAACTGCGGTAAACTATAACCGTGACGTTGAGATTTTCCCTGTTTTGAGTGCGACATTCAAGAAGATTCAGGGCGAGTGCCCGTATAAATCACCCACAGATATGGGTGTTAATATGGCAGGTAACTGTATAATTGACGATGAAGTGTGCTGTGAAGCATCAAAGATGGAAATTCTGCGTCGTTACTATGCCGCAGGCGTAAAACGGTACAAGAACCAGTCAGATGATGACGGTGAGATACGCAAGCTTGAGCTTCTTATGAACCAGTCGGGAATAACATCTGATATATGCCCTGCAATTTCGGCATCACTTATAAAAGCGGAAACAACGGGTGCACCGGCGGCGGCAATGGTATTGCCCGACGGACGTGTGGTTACGGGTAAGACCACAAAAACACTCGGTGCTGCTGCAGCACTTATCTTAAATGCCTTAAAAGCATTAGGAGATATAGACGACAGTCTGCATCTCATTTCTGCAGATATTCTTGCACCGATATGTGAACTCAAAACGCAATATCTGAAGCATAAAAACCCAAGACTGCATATAGAAGAGGTGCTTCTGGCACTCACGGTTTCGGCACTTACTGACCCCGTAGCCGATAAGGCAACAAAACAGCTTTCAAAGCTTGCAGGCTCTGATGCACATTTCTCGGTAATCATAAGTGCCGAGGATGAGAAGAATCTGCGTCGACTCGGCATAAACGTAAGCTGTGAAGCGAAGTATGAGAACAAGCAGTTGTACCACAGAAACGGATAACAAAAAAGGACTTCATAACGAAGTCCTTTTTCAGTTTAAAATAATCATTCTGATGTTGTTTTATTGACTTTTTTTACACGGCTGCCCATAAACAATGCATAGACCTTCGGTAGAAATCTTTCGAGAAATGCACATACAAAATTTATAATTACAAGTGTTGAAATAATCATAATTATAAACCTTGGGATTTCCAGCCATTCACTCGGCGGTGTGCACAGAGTAAGTATTTTCAGTATAATTATTGCTATATTAAGATGCATTGCATAAATTGCAAAAGAACGGCGGTAAATTGCACGCGGTTTAAGTCGTTCAATGAAAATATCTACACTGAACCAAAGCGAAAATGCAGCCACGGTATATACTATAGTTTCAATTAAATAATTGGTGATATGTAACTCACGCGGAACGATGTTTTTGGCAAGGACATACACCGAAAGGAAAATAACCGAAGCAATTTGAATCGGTTTTGGTGATTTTTTCGAGGCGTAATCAAAGTAGTGATAGCCTATAATTGCTCCGATTAAATAGAAAACAATCGCCATCGGATAATAAAACAATTCCGTCGGCAGATATATTCCGAACAGTGACAATACCGCCAGACAGACAACCGAAGCTATGCCGATGTATTTTTTTCGGATAATAAGAAATATCAGCGGTGCGGCGAAAGAAAATACAATCAAATCAAATATAAACCAGAATGGCTTGTAGCAATTATAGAAGAAAATTCCCTTTAATATGCTTGCAAGAGTCAGAGGATAAACCTCGCCCGTTGCCGAAAAATTTGAGATGAATGAGTATGAGCTGAAAATTTCCCAAAGCATCCACACCGTATTCCACAGTAAATACGGTATAACCAGAGAAAATATTCTGGATTTGATTTTTTTAGGATATTTATCATTGCCGTATCCCTTGAAAAACGATAATCCCGACAGCATAAAAAACATAGGAACAGCAAACTGTGTAACTGACCTCGAAAAAAAGAAAGAGAATTTATGGTTGAGAACAGAAACAAAACTGTTGCTCAAAATCACCGGGGCAAAGTATGAGTGAATAAATAAAACAAATATACTCAACAAAAAGGAAATAAACTCTTTCTTTTTCCAGAACAGTGCTTCATTTTTTGTTTGCATAATATCACCTCTGCGAATTTTTTATAATTATATCATATATATTGAAAAAAGTAAATACCACCATTTTCCTTACATAAAAAATTCCACGTTGCACACAATAGAATTGTAAATTTAAACAAAAGGAGCAAATCATATATGAAAGCAACAGGAATT
>JAFODX010000018.1 GCA_017380475.1 Clostridia bacterium | reverse complement strand
TATCGTGTATGCTTTTTTTGCATAATCTGCATCCTTATACTTTGCTTCTTCGGGGAATGTCTGCGTGTTTAACCATTCTATAAGCTCATAATCCATTCCCATGCCGCGAAAAGCATATTGCGGAGCGTGAATATGCAAATCCACCATACCGGGAATAATGAGCTTGTCTTTTAAATCTCTAAATTCAAGGTCTTTGTATTTTTCAGGAATTTTTTCGAAAACACCTGCGCATTTTCCCTCCTTGCACACAACATATCCCGAAACTGTTTTTAATTCATTTTTAGAAATGCTGTAGCAAATATTTCCCTTCAGAATAAAACTGTTCATTGCCCCTGTCCTTTCTTTTTAATTTTCACCGTATAAGCATCTTTTTCTTTATATTATCAAACCTGGTATGACAAACCTATGACAAAACAAAAAAATCATTATACCTCGGTTTATCCAAAACCCCTGATTTTATGCGGTTTTTAATTTTTCACCGATTGGACGCTACCATCAGGTCCATGTGAAAGCGATTTCATGCAGGTTCGACCCCTGTTATCCGCACCAAAAAAACACTTGCGATAACGCAAGTGTTTTTTCTTATCAATGAACTTTTCCCCTGAAATAGTCTATTTTTCCGTTTCTTGTTATCGGCAACGAATTGACAAACGCTGTATGTACAGGCCGTAAATGATAGGCTATTTTTGTTTTTACAAAATTTTCAAAAATCTGTTTTGCCTTAATCTTGTCACATTCATCTTTAAAAACAACATATGCCGCCGGACATTTGCCGTGCGAATGTTTCGGGTCGTCTATACCGTAAACCATACAGTGCGCAACAACAGGACATTTGTACATCTGCTGTTCAATCGCATACGGTGATATTTTCGTACCGTCAAATCGTACAAATATACGCTTCATACGCTCACAGAAATACAGAAAATTGTTTTCATCAAGATAACCGATGTCACCACTGTGCATCCACACTTTTCCGTCGGAATGACGACGCAAAAGAACATCTGTCGTTTCCTTATCATCCAGATAGCCCTGACATATATTCGGACCGCTAACGCAAATCTCACCCTTGCATCCCGTCTCTACAGCCTTATCAGTGTTCAGTTCGAAAATGCCGATTTTTGACCAGCACATATTTGTTCCGACACTGCCCTTAGGCGTTTGCGGAGGCTGTGCTGTTACTGCAGTGCTGGCTTCCGTCAGACCATAACCACGCATTACCTTGCCCGGACTCCCGCACTTTTTCAGAATTGCATTTATTTTTTCTTCTGCCACAGCACTAAGCTTGTCTCCGCCAATAATTGCACCTTTGAAAAATGAAAAGTCCACATTTTCAAAATCGTCTTTCACGAAGCATTCCCAATGAGCCGGCACGGTAGTGATATATCCGGGTTTTTCGGTCAGCAAAAGCTTTTTCATCGTTTTACCGCTAAAAAGCGGAATCATCCTTACCTGTTTCCCGAGAATTAACGGAAGATGAGTTCCCAAAGTAATGCCGTAGCAGGTAAACAACGGCATAATCGTACAGAACCGATCTGTATCATCTATTCCCGGCTGAGAATAAGCATACTGCAAAACAGACGAGTTCATATTCTCGTTTGTAATCATAACACATTTTCTGCCATAAGTTGTACCGCTGGTATAAAAATATGCGCAAATTTCATCGCCGCCCAGATCGGTTTTTTCCACAGGAGTATCTTTTGCATTCCGTATAAATTGCTGATATGACATAAAATTTTTCCTGCGTGCAATCAAAAACGTTCTGCCGGTGAAAATGCCTACGAAAACAGAAGCGAAAGATGCAATCACACTGATTGTTTTCATGAAACTGATACAAATAACCGGAACAGAGTCCACATTTGTAAATTCTTTCAAATGGAAATCTGAAACAAAGCATGCTTTCGGCTTTATCTGAACAAGAATTTCCTCAATCTCATCGTGCTTACTTCTACAGTCCATACCGCAAAAAACCGCACCTATTTTGTTAATAGCATAAAACAACTCCACCGCCTCAGGCACAGACGGCAATGACACAATAACCTTATCCCCTTTAGTTATGCCCATACCTAAAAGTGCAGATGCTACACGGTCAATATTGCACATCAATTCCGAAAAACTGTATTCTTTCCCAAAATAGCTCAATGCCGGTCTGTCTCCCAAGCCGGTACAGTTTTCTTCCAATACCGAATATACGCTTTTGTCTATCGGTCTATATTCCGGAACAGAATGTTCATTTCTGTTTATATCCCTCATTTATTTACCCCCACCATATGTTCCTCGATATTATATCAAATATATTTCCTTTTGTAAATATTTCCCCGAAAAATCATAACAAAAAAGTGCATATTGTAATATGCACTTATAATGAACTTATTATTTGCGTCAATGCATCTTTTGTGGTATTTACAGCATATATGTTGTAATACACACCGCCGCTTATTTTGTATGCGTTATATCCGTTTCCGGCTTCCGAAACCGTTCCTGACACAGCTGAGTCAAACAACACGTGCTTCGAAACAGTTACCCTTAATGTTGTGCCGTTGGCAGTTATGAAATTAAGAACGGCAGTATCATCAAGCGGGATTCCATCCGTACCAATCTCGAATTCAAAAGTATCTGAACCTGTGTACTGACCCGGTATTTTCTGTGAAATATTAACGCCTAAATACTCGTAGTACTGTTCAAGCGTCCACTTTCCGACTGTAGGTGCTACGTACTCATCTCCGCCAATCATTCTCGGTGCAGGACCGTCTTCATTAAGCGGCATTATCCCTGTATCAGCTTCATTTATTTCCGGAGACTGTGTTTGGACTGTCTTTGAGTCTTCTGCAACATTTACAGAGGGTGGTATGACTGCTTCATTTGCTTTTACCGGTTTCTGTGTGGTCTGCGGTGACTCAGTTGTCTTTCCTTCGGGTTTCTTCTCTACTATAACGAACTCTGTTTCCGGCAACGGTGTTGAAACAACCTTTTCAGATATTACTCCGCTTGTATCCTTTTCAAAACTGTAATCACTTACCGCCGCAAATATCATTATTGCCGCCGCAACCGTTCCGATAGTAGCCTTAAACGGTGTTACAACCTTTCTGGGTTTTTGCGGTTTGAGATTTTTAACTGCTGATTTCAGTCCGTCGCTTGCACAAATAGCGTCGAATTCTTTCTTATACTGTTCTCTGAACTCCTTATCTTCCAACAGTTTCATCCTCCTCCATAAAATCCTTTAACATCTGCCGTGCACGGTGTAACTGTGATTTCACAGTTCCCGATGTCGCATTTACAATTTTTGCTATTTCATCAACAGAATAGCCTTCGTAATAATGCAGATGTATTACTGTTCTGTATTTCTGAGGAAGGTTCATAACCGCATAATAAACGTCGCTTTTCTCTTCGGGTGTGTATGAAACGTCCTCATCAAGCTCCGCAGATTTTTTGTACCACGAAGATGCAAACAAGTCTTTTGTGAGATTTATAGTCACTCTTAAAAGCCACGCCTTTAAGTGCTCCTCAGTCTCGAATTTTTTATTTGCACTCATCAGTTTCACAAAAACATCCTGCGTAATGTCTTCGGCATACGAATGAGATTTTGTACGTGATAAAGCAAGCCTATAGATTGTATCTATATACTTATCTGCTATTTCGTCATATGTATAACGGTACATTATAAAACCTCCCGCAGCCGTAAAACACGCCTGTGTTTTACTTTACATTAGTAATACGATTCAAAACCCGAAAAGGTTGCATCAATTTATAAAATAATTCCTGAAATCAAATAAGTTACATATGCGCACACCCAAGCTATCACACACTGACCGATAACCACAGCCGTTGCCCAGTGACCGCCAAGCTCACGCTTTACAGACGATACCGCCGCAACGCACGGTGTATAGAGAAGGCAGAACACCAGAAGCGACCACGCTGATGCCGGTGTCAGAAGCCCGATTACTCCGCCGCTCAACACGCTGAGCGTCGAAACCACGCTCTCTTTTGCCATAAATCCTGCAACAAGTGCCGTACATATACGCCAGTCGCCAAAACCAAGCGGTTCAAACACAGGTGCAACAAGACCCGCTATGGCTGATAATATACTTTCGCCCGGGTCGGTTACAACGTTGAGTCTGAAATCAAACATCTGCAGGAACCATATAACAACCGAGGCTATGAATATAATCGTAAATGCACGTTGTAAAAAGTCCTTCGCCTTATCCCACAGAAGCATCATAACATTTTTAACGCCCGGCATTCTGTAGTTTGGAAGTTCCATTACAAACGGTACTGCATCGCCTTTGAACAATGATTTTCTGAGCACAAACGCCACAATTATTCCCACTGCTATACCAATAAAGTACAACGCAATCATTACCAGTCCGCCGTAGTTTGGAAAGAATGCGTTTGCAAAAAATGCATATATCGGCAGTTTTGCAGTACAACTCATAAACGGAGTAAGAAGTATTGTCATTTTACGGTCACGCTCACTCGGCAATGTTCTGGTTGCCATAACAGCAGGCACGGTACAGCCGAAGCCTATAAGCATAGGAACAATACTTCTGCCGGAAAGACCTATACGCCTTAAGAGTTTATCCATAACAAACGCCACACGTGCCATATATCCGCTGTCTTCAAGCAGTGACAGGAAGAAGAACAATACAATTATTATCGGCAAAAAGCTCAGCACACTTCCCACTCCTGCAAGTATCCCGTCTATAACAAGCGAGGTTATAGTTTCGTTTACTGACCATGCCTCAAACAGATTTGCAAGGTTTACCGTCAATGCTTCTATGCCCGTCTCAAGCAAGCCCTGCAGCCATGCACCGATTACATTGAACGTAAGGAAGAACACCGCTGCCATAATAATTACAAACATCGGTATTGCCGTATACTTACCCGTAAGAAGCTTATCAATTTTACGGCTCCGCTCACGTTCACGGCTTTCCTTTGGTTTTATAACAGTTTTTTCACATACTCTTGTTATGAACGAGAACCGCATATCAGCAATCGCCGCAGCACGGTCAAGCCCACGCTCTTTTTCCATCTGAACAATTATATGCTCAAGCATATCCTTTTCATTGTCGCTCAGGTTCAGGGCTTCAAGTATATGTAAATCACCCTCTACGAGCTTGCTTGCCGCAAAGCGTATCGGAATACCTGCTCTTTCTGCATGGTCGCTTACAAGGTTCATAATTCCGTGCAGGCATCTGTGAACAGCACCGCCGTTTGCACTCTTATCGCAAAAATCTATATCTGTAGGATATTCACTATACCGTGCAACGTGCATTGCGTGGCCTATAAGCTCGTCAATACCCTCATTTTTTGCTGCCGAAATCGGGACTACCGGAATACCAAGTAACGCCTCAAGCTCGTTTATATATACCGCACCGCCGTTGCCACGGACTTCGTCCATCATATTAAGTGCAAGCACAACCGGTATATCAAGCTCCATCAACTGCATTGTAAGATACAGATTTCGTTCGATATTGGTCGCATCTACAATATTGATAAT
>JAFODX010000202.1 GCA_017380475.1 Clostridia bacterium | reverse complement strand
TGCGGTGCGCCCGGACTATCGCCGGATGAGCATTGCGGAGCGGCTCGTTGCGCTGCTCTGTGACGGACTTTCTGCAAAAGGTGTTCACGCGCTTATGTTGGAAGTTCGGGCTTCTAACGAGCCGGCAAAGGCTTTGTATGAACAGTAAGTATTACTATCTTACAGAACTTGCAGCAAAATGTACTGCAAAGAGAATGGTTCCTGACTATATCTCTGAAAAGATTATGCTTCAGAACAAGGTAGACAAGAACGGTAACGGTAACTGCTACACCTGTATGGGTTGCAGAAGTTTCCTTACTCCGTTTGTTGACGAAGAAGGTAAGCCCAAGTACTACGGACGTTTTAACCAGGGTGTTGTTACTGTAAACCTTGTAGATATCGGTCTCTCTGCCGAGAAGGATATGAACAAATTCTGGCAGATATTTGACGAGCGAATGGAGCTTTGTCACAGAGCATTGCAGTGCCGTCATGAGCGTCTTACAGGTACATTATCTGATGCTGCTCCTATTTTGTGGCAGTACGGTGCACTTTTAAGACTCAAGAAGGGCGAGACAATCGACAAGTATCTCCATGGCGGATACTCAACAATTTCACTTGGCTATGCCGGTCTTTGGGAATGTGTTTACAGCCTTATCGGTAAAAAACTTACAGAACCCGAAGGCGAGGCGTTAGGTCTTGAAATAATGAAGAAGCTTAACGAGTACACAGCAAAGTGGAAAGCTGCAGAGAATATGGACTATTCACTCTACGGCACACCACTTGAGAGTACAACATATAAGTTTGCAAAATGCCTGCAGAAGCGTTTTGGTATAGTTGAGGGTGTTACTGACAGAAACTATATAACAAACAGTTATCACGTTCATGTAACAGAAGAAATTGACGCATTCGACAAGCTTAAGCTTGAAGCTAAGTTCCAGTCACTTTCACCCGGCGGTGCTATTTCGTATGTTGAAGTTCCTGATATGCAGGATAACCTCGAAGCTGTATTGTCAGTTATGAGATTTATATACGATAACATCATGTATGCTGAGCTTAACACAAAATCAGATTTCTGCCACGAATGTGGATTTGACGGTCAGATAGAGGTTGTTGAAGAAAACGGCAAACTTGAGTGGGTATGTCCAAACTGTGGCAATCGCAACACAGAAAAGATGAACGTTGCACGCCGTACATGCGGATATATCGGCACACAGTTCTGGAATCAGGGCAGAACACAGGAAATTAAAGAGAGAGTATTGCATCTGTAATCCGGAGGTATCACATTGAACTACGCAGAAATCAAGTATTGTGATATCGCAAACGGAGAAGGTGTGCGCACAAGCCTGTTTGTTTCAGGTTGCACACATCATTGCAAGAACTGTTTCAATAAGATTGCGTGGGATTTTAATTACGGTAAAGAGTTTACCGAAAGTGTTGAAGATGACATTTTAAAGTCATGTGAACCTGATTATATATCAGGCGTAACACTTTTAGGCGGTGAACCATTTGAGCCGGAAAACCAGCCAAGATTACTTGAATTTCTGAAAAAGTTCAAGGAGATGTATCCCGAGAAAAACGTATGGTGCTATTCAGGATATACTTATGAAGAGCTTACGGGTAAAAAAGAAAGCAGATGCTTTACTGATAAAACCCTTGATATGCTCAATCTTATAGATATCCTTGTTGACGGAGAATATGTTGAAGAACTGCACACTCTTATGATACGTTTCAGAGGAAGCACAAATCAGCGTCTCATTGATTTGAACGCCACACGCAAACAAGGTGAAATAGTTACTCTGAAAGACAGAATTTAAATTCAAAATACCGTATGCAAAACGCATACGGTATTTTTGTATAAAACATCCCTGAAAGGATAAAATAATTCTGATAAATATCTTGTGGGGGTATATATATGAATCAAAAACTCGGTAATCAAACTGTAAGATTCGCAACAAGTCCATATATAATATCACGTGCATCCGTAGTTGGAACAAAAGAGGGTGAAGGTCCTTTAAAGGATACTTTTGATATGATAGTTTCTGACGATAAAATGGGTCAGGTATCGTGGGACCTTGCCGAAGGTGCTTTTCAAAAAACTGCAGTTGAAATTGCACTTAAAAAAGCCGGGCTTGGAAACAACGATATAGAATATATCCTTTCGGGAGATTTACAGAACCAGTGTGCTGCAACACATTACGGTTTACGTGAAACAAATATCCCGTTTTTAGGACTATACGGTGCGTGTTCTACAATGGTAGAAAGTCTGTCTGTAGGTTCAATGATAATCTGTGGCGGATATGCAGAGCGTGTTGTATGTCTTACATCAAGCCACTTCTGCAGTGCCGAAAAACAATACAGAAACCCGCTTGAATACGGCGGACAAAGAACACCTACAGCGCAATGGACAGCAACAGCATCAGGTGCGGCAATCCTTGCAAAAGAGGGAATCGGGCCGAGAATCACCCACATAACAACAGGAAAAATAGTTGATAAAGGGATAACTGATGTATCGAATATGGGTGCGGCGATGGCGCCTGCAGCACTCGATACCATCACTGCCCATTTTAAAGATACAGGTCGTACGCCAGAAGATTACGATTTGATACTGACAGGTGATTTAGGTGTAACCGGCTCCGAAATTCTGTGTGAACTCATCAAAAAAGACGGATACGATATAGAAAAAAAGCATAACGATTGCGGTAAAATGCTTTATAACATAGAATCACAAGACGTTCATGCAGGCGGAAGCGGATGTGGATGCTGTGCATCGGTGCTTTGCGGTCATATCCTTACAGAACTTGAAAAAGGTAATTATAAAAACATACTTGTAGCCGCAACCGGAGCACTTATGAATCCGCTCACGGTCTTACAAGGGGAGAGTATACCGACAATTTCTCATGCAATTGCAATTACAATATAGAGGTGAAACAAAAAAATGGATTATGTGAAAGCATTTATCGTAGGTGGTATTATTTGTATGATAGGTCAGATACTGATTGATAAGACAAAACTGACACCTGCAAGGATTCTTGTAACATTCGTTTGTGTAGGTGCATTTATGGAATTATTCAACCTTTATAAACCGATTGTCGAGTTTGCAGGTGCGGGTGCATCCGTCCCGTTAACAGGTTTTGGTTCAGTGCTTACTGACGGCGTGAAGAAAGCTGTTGACGAAAAAGGATTGTTAGGAATATTGACCGGCGGACTTACAGCATCAGCTGCCGGAATTGACACAGCACTTTTGTTTGGATTTTTGGTTTCTGTGATTTTCAAATCAAAACCAAAAAAATAAAAACAGTATTTTTACTGTTTTTTTTATTTTCCTATTGAAAAACGCTTTATTTTGTGTTATAATAATATAAATAGGATATTTGTATACTACTATAAACACGGAGGTGTAGTTGTGAATAAATTTGACAGTACAGAAATTAAAAGATCAGAAAGAATTCCAAAACTAATCAGCGCATTATACGAAAAAATGCCTGAAATTGAAGCCGAAAGAGCCTTGCTTATAACAGAAAGTTATATGAATAGCGAAAAAGAGCCGATGGTTATGAGACGTGCTCTTGCTTTTGCGCATATTCTTAACAATATTCCGGTTACAATCAGAGATAACGAGCTTGTTGTAGGTTCAGCCACAAAAACACCGAAAGGATGTCAGGTTTTCCCTGAATTCTCGGTTGACTGGCTTGAGAGTGAGCTTGATACTACCGCAACAAGAGAAGCTGATAAATTCTACATAGCCGAGGAAACAAAAAATGCTTTAAGACGTATTTTCCCGTAT
>JAFODX010000201.1 GCA_017380475.1 Clostridia bacterium | reverse complement strand
TTGAAGAATGCGATTATCTTATCAAAGAAGCCTGCTTTTGAGGTCATTGTCTGTGTGTCAGCTGAAACAATATTACCTTCTGCATCATAAATCAATGCAGTAAAGGTTGTGTCACCTGAAGTTGAAGAAGTGATTTTACAAGTTGTACCGTCCGCAGAAACGGAATATCCGAAGTTTCCGTTTGACGGATACCATTCAACATAACCGCCCTCGGGAATTTTTGACGGGTCAACATGAAGAACGATTGAATCACCGTAGTTGATTGTTGACACAGTAGGAGTTTCAACGGTTGTAACATCGGCAACCGAAGGGTCATAATCAGGAATGTCAGGTATTTCATCGTCAACGGAATTATAATGAATATTTGCCGATGTAAGTTCTCTATTCGCATCGCCTATATCAATCTGTCTCCAGTCAGATCTTGAACCGCCGTAGTAAACATCATTAAGGTTTGAACAACGATAAAAAGCTCCGCCCTTAATGCTTTTTACACTTTTCGGAATCGTTACACTTTCAAGATTAAAACAACGACAAAAAGCAGATTCCTCAATACTTGTTACACTTTCTGGTATTGTTATACTTTTAAGACTTGTGCAGTCAATAAATGTATATCCATAAATACTCGTTACGCCGTCTGGGATTGTCACACTTTCAAGACTTAAACAATTGTAGAAAGCGCCACAACCTATACTCATCACGCTGTCAGGAATTGTTAAACTTTCAAGGCTTGAGCAATCCAAAAACGCATGATCGCCTATGCTTGTTACGCTGTCGGGGATTGTTATGTTGGTGAGACTTGCACAATAAGCGAAAGTCTCCTCACCTATGCTTGTCACACTGTCGGGTATGTTTATGGTTGTCAGATTTTCAAAAAAACAGCAAATTCTGTCACCAACGTTCGTTACCCCGTCAGAGATTGTAACTGTTTTTACTAATGAACAATAATCGTACCAAGGCCTGTCTATGTAGAGCCAATCTGCCATTGCTCCCGTTCCGCTGATGGTTAATTCCCCATCGGTGTAAAGCTTCCATATGACGTTTTCTCCACATGCCCCTGCACCGTAATAAGGTCTTTTAGAATTACATTCAAAAACAATCTTTGATATAGAATGATTATAGTTTGGCCCAATGGTAATCTTTTCCCACTGTTCGGGTGTACCGGGATAATAGACTGTGGGGTTTTTGCAATAGAAGAAAGCTGTATCGCCTATACTTGTTACACTGACGGGGATTGTTATTCTTGCAAGGCTTGAACAGCCGTGAAACGCACCATAGCTTATACTTGTAACACCATCGGGGATTGTTATGCTTACAAGACTTGAACAGCCATAGAAAGCAGTATGGCCTATGCTTTTTTCGCTGTCAGGAATTGTTACGCTGTCAGGAGTTGTTACGCTGTCAGAAATTGTTACGCTTACAAGTCTTGAGCAATTATAAAACGCATCATCACCTATACTCGCAACGCTGTTTCCGATTGTTACACTTTCCAGATTATCACAATTAGAGAATGCGTAGTCACCGATACTTGTAACGCGGTTGCCGATTGTTACGGTTGTGAGATTAGCACAATCGCAGAATGCACTATCACCGATACTTGTAACGTTGTTTCCGATTGTCACACTTTCCAGATTATCGCAACCTCTGAACATATTCTCGCCGATAACAGCTATTACACTGTCGGGAATTGTTATACTTGTGAAGTTGCTGTGCATCATGAACATACCGTCAGCAAATGTCAGGGTACCCTCTTTTATCAAACATTCTCCGGAAAAAGATTCTTTTAAACCTATGAAATAATTACCAACATATAAAGCATCATTTTCCCAATTTGTTTCATCGTTATAATACCCTGTTTCCCAGAACGCGTCACCACCAATGCTTGTTACGCCGTTACCGATTTCTACATTTATGAGGCTTGTACAGCTACTAAACGCACCACTTCCAATTCTTGTTACGCTGTCGGGGATTATTATGCCTGTGAAATTGTCACAACAAGAGAATGCATCGTCAGCGATTATTTTTGTGCCTGCTTTTATCTGATACTCACCGAATAAGGATTCTCTTGCTCTTATAAGATAATTGCCGATATATAAAACATCATTTTCCCAGTTTATTTCATCGTTATAATACCCGGTCTCTGTAAAAGCATCATAACCTATGCTTGTTACACTTTTGCCGATTGTTACCCTTTCAAGGCTTGTGCAGCCGCTAAACGCACAGTCACCAATACTTGTTACGCTGTTTGGGATAGATATGCTTGTAATATATCGGCAATTACAGAAAGCATCATAATTAATGCTTTTTACACCGTCGGGAATAACAATATCTCCTTCAAGCAAAATACCGTTGATATATAATTTGTCAGCAAACGTCATTGGATTGGACTTCCAATAGCCAAAATCTATTTCACACCAACCGCCAATATTTCCTGTGTAATATACATCTGTAAGATTTGGGCAGTATATAAAAGCATCATCGCCAATAACCGTTACGCTTTTGGGGATAGTTACACTTTTAAGGTTTTGACAATCATAAAACGTACAGTCGCCTATACGGTTTATTCCCTCATTAATCACAACCTTTTTTATGTTTTCTCTGTACGGATACCAGGGTGCCGCATATTGACTATCCCATTTACAATTCCAATAAGACCCCGTAGAACCCGTGCCGATGAGAACAAGTTCACCTGTTTCAGTATCGAGTGTCCATGCAAGGTCTTCGCCACAAGTACCGCTATATGTCGCCGCTTCGGCTTTTGTGCTGAAAAGGTTGAATTCAGGCAATTCAAGCCCCACAAAGCCTGCAAGGGGTGCAGACCCGAAAACCATTACCGCAACGAGCAGAATTGATATTGCTTTTTTGAGTGCGTTTTTCATAGCATAACCTCCGTATAATAAGCAAAAGACTATAATTAACCATTTTAATAAACACAGTATAACACTTATAAATTGCTGTTTCAATAAAAAAATACTTAATTAATATAAAAAGCCGCCTTTGAAATCAAAGGCAGCTTTTGTGTATTATATTGAATTTGTTTCGGATACTGTTACCGCCGAGAGAGTTTTCTCTGTGTTTGCGATAAGGGAATTCCGCTTTTCAATCATTGCGGCGGAATCAACAGGAATTCCTGCATGAAGCTCGCCGGGTTCAATGAAATTGAGTCCGCCTTCGTATTCTGACGGATAATAACCTTCCTGAGCAAGCTTTTCCCTTTGTTTCAGAACCTCCATAACATATTCGTGTTGAGGATTATTGAAATCCCAGAACAGATACGGAATAATCATCATAACGAAGCCGACAAGGTCAAACAGCAGAGGAACAGCAAGAATATTGAATCTTGCAGAATCTATGTAAAGAAC
>JAFODX010000200.1 GCA_017380475.1 Clostridia bacterium | reverse complement strand
CTTTGTCCAGTTACGATTACCACCCACAGACGAGCAGGCAATAACCTCAACATCCGGTGCTATCCACTTTATGGCCTTTGCCATTTCGTTTGTTACTCTTGCATACTCGGTTGATGACTGCAGATTCATCTGCCACCAACCGTCAGGCTCGTTGCCGAGTGCCCAGTATTTTATATTAAACGGTTCTTCGTAGCCGTGAGAGCGACGCAAATCACTCCAGTATGTGCCCTTGGGGAAATTGCAGTACTCGACAAGGTTCATTATATCTGTCACTGTAGTTGTCGAAATGTTAAGGCACATAAGAAGCTCGCATCCGACTTTTTTACACCACGTTACCGCCTCGCCGATACCGAAAGCGTTCGGCTCCATTTCGTGCCACGGATGATTAAGCATCGTCTTTCGCTCATTCTTCGGGCCGATTGAGTTTTTCCAGTCCCAGGTCGAAACATAGCTTCCGCCCGGATAACGCACAAGCGGTAGTTTCATTTCACGGCACGCCTCTATGAGATTCTTATTGAACCCGTCCTCGTCAGCCGACTTTGTATCGGGCGTATAAACACCGCCGTAAACGCATCTTCCGACGTGCTCGATAAACGAGCCGAACAGTGCCGGTGAGATTTCTTTTCCCGCATCCGAACGGTCAAATTTTATTTTTGCAAACTTAGTCATAACGGAATTCCTCCGAAGCACATATTTTTACCTATATATAATACCGCAAAAGCTTTATTTTGTCAAGAGATTTAGCTATTTAGGGGTTGAAAAATTTGACTTTTCAATGTATAATATACTTATAATATTATGGAGAAGTATGCTATGAATAAAATCAAGTCAGAAAAAACACATTCGTTTATGGGCAATGTTGCTATTATTCTGTTCGCACAGATAATGGTCAAGGTGCTCGGGCTCGTATACAGAATGGTTATAACAAATATAGACGGATTCGGAAACACAGGCAACGGATTCTATAACGCAGGATTTCAGGTCTACACGGTTCTGCTTGCCGTTTCGTCGGTGGGTATACCCAACGCTATTGCGAAAATGGTCTCGGAGCGTGCGGCACTTAACGACTACCGTGGTGCACACCGTGTGTTTACGTCGGCATTAAAGCTTTTTGCCGTTATAGGCATCATTTGCTCGGTTATCCTGTTTGCAGGCTCGGATTTTATTGCGGTTCACATTATGAATATGGACGGTGCACAGTACGTTATGCGTGCACTTGCTCCGTCGCTGTTTTTTGTCTGTATTTCATCGGTAATACGCGGATATTTCCAGGGACTTTCGGATATGCGTGCAACAAGCTTTTCACAGATGCTTGAGCAGGTATTCAAATGCACACTCACAATAGTTTTCGTAATACTTACAGTTGGTGTGATGCCAAAGGCAATGCAGTTTTTAACACGAATCACGCTTTTATATGCACCTGACGGCGTAACACCGCCTGAAATTATGGCGGCTTGGGCAAACTTTGCATCATCTGCGGCAACAGTTATTTCGTTTGTGTATCTGTTGATATTCTATTTAAGACGGAGAACCGCAATAAACGAGCGTATCAGAAACTCAACTGCCGAAACCGAAACCGCATCAAGTAAAAAGCTGATGAAGATGATACTTATGCTTTCGGTGCCTATTTCGCTTGCATCAATTATAACGGCGGTTAACCGTGTGGTTGACCTTGCAACAATAACACGTGGAATCGAGCTTGCGTTTGCAAACGGAATCCCCGAAATTGCAGGTGCTAAAGCTATCGCTAACCCGACAGCAGCACAGCTGAACACTGCCGCAGTTACACTTTCGGGTATGCTTTCAAAGAGTGACACGCTCTTTAATATGCCACTTGCTGTGAACATTGCATTTGCAACTGTGCTTGTACCGTCAATTGCAGGTGCAATCGCAAAAGGCGAAACAAAAGAAGCATCAGAAAAAACATCATACTCGGTGCTTATCTCGATACTTATAATCCTGCCGTGTGCTATCGGATATATAGTGCTTGCAGAGCCGATTTATAACATAATCTACCCTGCAACACCCGATGGTTATGACCTTCTTTCACTTATGTCTGTCGCATTGGTGTTTAGTGCTTTGACACAGACAATAACGGGTGCATTGCAGGGTATCGGCAAAGTATATGTTCCGGCAGCTTCGATACTTATCGGATGCATTTTCAAGGTAGTGCTTAACGTAACACTTATTCGCATACCGTCAATAAACATCTACGGTGCGGCAATATCATCAATCGTGTGTCAGATAGTGGCGTTTTTGATTAATTTCTTCGTTCTGATACGCTATATCCCGATAAAGCTGTCGCTCGGTAAATATATTATAAAACCGCTTGTTTCAGGAATCGTTATGGGTGCGGTTGCATTTGGTATGTACACACTTCTCGCAAAAGTTATGGGTGCAGGCTATATCAACAACCTCATTACAACGGTAGTTTCAATCGGGGTGTCGGCAGTTGTATATTTCGGCTTTGTGTTCGCACTGCGTATAATGAGCAAGGACGATATACTGCTTCTCCCTGCCGGCGGACGGATTTTAAGACTTCTTATAAAACTAAAACTCTACAGATAAAAGGACATAAAAACATGGCATTTTCAATGAAAACTTTTATAGGCGACAAGGCTTTTTACAGACGCACACTTGCGGTAGCAATGCCGATAATGATACAGAACGGTATCACAAACTTTGTCAGCCTGCTCGATAATATAATGGTGGGCAGAATCGGCACGGAGCAGATGTCGGGCGTTGCGATAACCAACCAGCTTATTTTCATATTTAACCTCTGCATTTTCGGTGCAACAGCCGGTGCAGGAATTTTCACGGCACAGTATTACGGTGAGCATAACTGCGATGGTGTTCGCAACACTCTGCGGTTTAAGCTCATTATCGGTGCACTCGTCACCGCACTTGCGTTTACGGTTTTCCTGATTTTCGGCGATAACCTTATCTGGGCGTACCTTTCGGGAAACAGTGACGGCGGCGATATGCAGGCGGCGTTCGGGTACGCAAAAAGCTATCTCAATCTTATGCTTATAAGCTTCATTCCGTTCATGGTGCTTCAGAGCTATTCGGGAACAATGCGTGAGTGTAATGAAACGATGCTGCCGATGAAAGCCGGGTTTGTGGCGGTTGCCGTAAATATAGCACTTAACTATGTTTTAATCTACGGTAAATTGGGTGTTCCTGCACTTGGCGTTAACGGTGCGGCAATAGCAACGATTACGGCACGTTTTGTTGAAACAGGTATAGTTATTTCGTGGCTTCACCGACACAAGAAAGAGCATCCGTACGGTGAAGGACTTTATCGGAACTTCTCTGTTCCGAAAAAGCTGTTCAGAGCGATTTTTCCAAAATCATTGTCACTTATGATCAATGAGGGACTATGGTCAGGAGGTATGGCAGTTCTCGCACTTGCCTATTCATCACGCGGACTTAATACGATTTCGGGTATGAACATCGCAAACACGCTCTATAACGTTTTCAGTGTTGTATTTATTGCACTTGGTTGTGCTATTTCAATTATTGTCGGTCAACTGCTCGGTGCAGAAAAGTTTCAAGAAGCAAAAAAAACGAGCACAAGGCTCATTTTCTTCGCAGTCACATGCTGTACAATTATTGCGTTTGTTCTTGCAGGTGTTGCACCCTTCTTCCCCAAAATCTACAACACCACCGCAGAAGCAAAACAGATTGCGACACATTTCCTTATTGCACAGGCGATATTTATGCCGATTTCGGCACTTATGAACGCTGAATATTTCACTCTGCGTTCAGGCGGAAAGACTACTATCACACTCATTTTTGACAGTACGTTTATGTGGTTTCTGTCGGTTCCGGTTGCATTTATATTAAGCAAATTCACCGGACTCAGTGCAGTTCTCGTATTTGTCGGAGTACAGTGTGTGGAAATCATAAAATGCATCGTCGGTGCAATAATGGTTAAAAAAGGAATATGGATACATAATCTAACAAAAGAGTGATGCGTCGCATCACTCTTTATTGCATCCCTTTTTTTCGCAACTGTCACTGTACGGACAGCCAATGCACTTTTTTCCGCTACGTTTTGCTTTTATTATGTATCCGACCGCAGTACCTATTGCAAGAATTATAATTAACGTAATAATAACATTTGCCATACCCGTCACCTACCGATTGTTTTATATTGTTAGTTTAACGTAACTAACTACATTTGTCAAGGTGTTTCTATCAAAAAAACGACTTGCATCAGCAAGCCGTTTTCGTCTATCTTTTTCATCAAATTCCTTTTATTCTAAAACCCATGACCAAAACACACTTCTATATAATTCCATCACTTCTCTATCCCTGCTTGTCAGAGTTGTACTTTTTAATGCCTCATTAAACACTACTATTCCAAAATATGTGTTTTCATATGCAGCATATCCCGCACAAGCCATATAAAAACATCCTTCGCTACTGCATCCTCTTGTGTATGCAATATAGCCCCATATTGCCCCTTGTTCCAAGCTTTCTATCTCTTGTACATCCTCTTCTGATAATTTATGCCATGCCAGCGTTTCTTTGCACACCTGTTCAGCTTCAAGAAACAGTCCTCTTGAGATCAAATTGTTGATTTGGTTTATTTCGTTTGTTGCATCATAGTATGACGGCGTATTAAGATAAGAATCATACTCAGAAACAGCTGTTATTTTTAAATTGTTTATTATAGAAATATCATCAGGCGAAAGATTATATGTTTTTTCTGTTGAATTGCATAAATCTATCGCTTCAAGATATAGACCTTTTTTAATATACGCTTTTATTTGATCGACTTGTGATAAAACATTATCATAGTATACTACTTGCGCGGTATATGACTTTATTTTTTTATATGTACGTGAATCAGATATTAAACTACCATTTTTGAAGGTGAACGTATATGTCCCTTTCGAATCGTACACATATTCTGTGCTTCCGGCACCACAAAAATACATTTCATAATTAACGATTATTTTATCTTGCTTTATAGTATATGTACCATATTCCTTTACTCGCCATGTTTCGGAATAAAATGTATTATCAGTATTAAAAATGACGGTGATCTCATGAGTAAGACTAACAACATCATTTTCATCTTCACAATTAGACCAAACGCCATATATATCTGACGAGTTAACTGTCGCTGTTGACGGTGTACTTGATCCGCTCTGAGT
>JAFODX010000199.1 GCA_017380475.1 Clostridia bacterium | reverse complement strand
TTTAATATTTTTTCACCCTCTTTTGTGATTCCGCCGGCAAGTACTATTGCGTCAGGTCCGAATACCATATTTATACTCTTTATACCTACTGCAAGATAGTCAAGATATGTATCAAAAACCTTATTGGCAACAGGACAGTTTTCGTTAAGTGCTTCAAAGAACAATCTTCCGCTCATACGACCGTCACGATTGTAGATTTGGGCAAGCTTGCTGTCATGATTTTCTTCTGCGGCTTTCACTGCATCCTTAACAAGTGCTGTTATTGAAGCATACTGCTCCCAACAACCCTTCTCTCCGCACGCACACTGACGACCGTTCATTTCAACAATGATATGACCGATTTCGCCCGAGCATCTGTTGGTCTGCATAATTTTACGGTTAAGAATCACACCACCACCGATTCCTGTTCCAAGCGTTACAAGAACCATATTATCACAGTCCTTTGTTGCACCGAACATCAACTCACCAATTGCGGCACAGTCTGCATCATTTGCTACTCTGACCGGCACATCAACACGTTTTATAAGTTCTGCTCTGAGTTCGAAATTAACCAATCCGAGATTTGATGCATCCACAACAACTCCATCACGGACATAACCCGGAATGCCTATTCCCATCTTTTCAATTTCGTACTCCGCTGTAACCTTTTTATATTCTGTAATTATATCATTAACTATTGCATCGCCGTTCTTCACAGTATCAATGCAGTTCTGATATTTTATTTCTTCGCCGTCTATAACAACGAATTTTATGTTTGTTCCGCCGATGTCAACTCCGAATCTCATAGTGCATACGCTTCCTTATCGCAAATCAGAATAACATCCGGATGTGTCTTTAAAAGTGTTGCAGGAACAGATGTTGTTATCTTGTCATCCAAAAGTGCTTTTACTGCATCCTTTTTACTCTCGCCGCTTGCAAGGATAACGATTTTCTTTGCACTCATAATTGATGCCATACCCATTGTAATACCCTTAGTCGGCACATCATTTACCGAATCAAAGAAACGTGCATTTGCATTGATTGTACTCTCTGTAAGCCCTGTTACGTGTGTGTATGACTCAAGCTTTTCATCAGGCTCATTAAAGCCGATATGGCCGTTCTGACCGATGCCTAACACCTGTAAATCCACACCGCCTGCCTCTGCTAGCATTTTTTCATATTCCTTACACTCTTTCTCTGCGTCTTCAGCTTCGCCGTTCGGAATGCAAGTGTTATTTATATCAATATTTACGTGAGAGAACAAATTCTCGTTCATAAATGTAAAATAGCTCTGTGAATTATCTCTCTTAATCGGATAGTATTCGTCAAGATTAAAAGTTCTTACTGCAGAAAAATCTATCTCTCCTGCCTCATTCTTTTCTATAAGCTTTTTATACATACCAACAGGGGTTGAGCCTGTTGCAAGACCGAGAATACTGTCAGGCTTCAACGTAAGCTGTGCAGCGAAAATGTTTGCAGCCTTTGCTGACATCTCGTCATAATTTTCACATAATATGACTTTCATAGCATTTACCTCTCTTTTGTTGTTCTTATAATATTGATTTGACTACCGCTTTGAGCTCGTCTTCCATTTCGTTGAGCTCTGATACAAGCTTGAACTGGTTTCTCGCACGGTCAAGGTTGTGATGTTCTCTGTGTATTTTAAAGTATGTGTCACCATTGAGATAGTCAGTTAGGAAACGGATACCGCACTCATATGTAAGGAGTTTAACAGAGAACGGCAAAAGTTCTATTTCCATCGGGCTCAACACATCTTTTGTTTCCTTTAAGTAGCCCTTTGCAAAGTATTCAAAACATTCCTTATCAAAGTGAACAATGTCAAGATTTGTTTCGTCCTCTGCTGCAGTTGAACCGCCCATTCTCAAAGCATCACCAAAGTCATAAAGCATACTTCCCGGCATAGTGGTATCAAGGTCGATTACTGCAATTGCCTCACCTGTTTTATTGTCAAACAGGATGTTGTTTATCTTTGTATCGTTATGAGTAACACGTGCAGGGATTTCGCCGCTTTCCATATAATCTACAACTGTTGTTGCAAACTCTGCATTTTTGAGTGCGAATTCTATTTCCGGCTGCACTGATGCAGCTCTGCCTGCAAGGTCGTCTGAAATAGCCTTTTTAAGCGCTTCTACACGTTTTGGTGTGTTATGGAAATCCTTTATTGTCTCATGCAACTTCTCAACAGGGAAATCGTCAAGCATCCTCTGGAATCTGCCAAAACCTATACCTGCGTTATATAAGTCATCAAGAGTCTTATCGTTTTCTACCGTCTTTGTTTCGTCTATAAAACGATATACACGGTATGCGTTACCGTCAGCATATCTGTAGTAGTTTCTGCCGTCTGTAGACTTTACAACTGTCAGTGTCTCACGTAGCGGGTCACCACCGTTTGCTACTATCTTTTTCTTGATAAACGCAGTTACATTCTCGATGTTTTCCATAAGCTCATCAGGATTTTTAAATACAGCAGTATTTATTCTCTAAATTATATATTTTGTCGGGTCACTGCAATATGTGTCGTTTATATGACCGTTACCGTATGGAACAATCTTGTTTTCAATATTGAATGCATTAAGCACTTCCTGCAATTTTACATCACTCATAGTTCGTATAGTCCCTCATTTATATATTTTTCCATGGCTTCACGCACTGAATCCATATCCTCACGGTATGTTACTCCGTACCACTTTTCAGCAGTTTCCAGCACCTTTACCGGTTTATTCTCTTCAACAATTCTCTTGCTTACAACTGACGGAAGGTAACATTCCGATTTCGGCTCGTTTATTCTTTCGTCAAGGAATAGTCTGAACTCTTTTTCCATATACGGGAATATATCAGGCGAGAGTCCCCACATATTCATAGAAACAATTTTATCAAGCGGTATACCTGAATTTTTATCAAGAGCTGTATGCTCTGTAACGCTCTTTAAGAATCCGTTTTCAACCTCACATACGCCTCGTGATACAGTGCCGTTTTCGGTTATTGTGTTACCAAGCTTGTATCCGACCATGCACATATTCTCGTTTTTAACAAGCTCGTCGTGGATTAACTGATATGAAGTCTGACCGTAAAAATCATCGGCATTGATTACTGCAAACGGTGATTTTACAATGTCACGTGCACAAAGCACTGCGTGTGCTGTTCCCCACGGCTTCTGTCTGCCCTCAGGTACACTGTAACCCGCCGGCAACTTGTCAAGCTCCTGGAACGCATAATCAACATCAATCATTTTTTCGATACGCTTACCGCAAACTTCACGGAATTCTTTTTCGATTTCCTTCTTGATTATAAAAACTGCTTTGTTAAAGCCTGCCTTGACAGCATCGTAGATTGAGAAATCGAGTATCATCTCACCATTCGGGCCAATCGGCTCGATCTGTTTTAATCCGCCGAATCTGCTGCCCATACCTGCTGCCATAATCAGTAGTTCTGTGTTCATCGCAATAGCTCCTTTTCTACCTATTTTATCATACCTTATAATTATACCAAATTACGGCATAAAAATCAAGTGGAAAAATCCCATTTTTTCCGGTTTTTTATGCAAAAAACCGTTCCGGTTTCCGGAACGGTTTTAAATTTCTTTTACAAGCCTGAATTAGTCCTCAACCTTGATTACTTCCTTACCCTTGTACTGTCCGCAGCTCGGGCAAACTCTGTGAGGCAACTTAAGCTCGTGGCACTGGGGGCATTCAACCAAGTTCGGTGCTGTAAGCTTCCAGTTAGCACGTCTTTTATCTCTTCTGGCTTTTGAAACTTTATTCTTAGGTACTGCCATTAGTTACACCTCCATTAAAATAACAACACTCTATAATTCTCCACAATCAGACTTATTCTTTTGTCTGATTCATTATGTCTGCTAATGCTTGCCATCTCGGGTCGATGTATTCATTATCACAGTCACATTCGCCGTGATTCAGATTCTGACCGCAAACCGGGCATAAACCCTTACAGTCATCACTGCATAAATACCGTCCCGATATGTTCATAAGGAAATGATCCGCAATAATATCGTCAAGCTCTATTTCATAACCGTCAAAAAGGATAATATCCTCGTCCTCATCTGCACCTTCTTCACGTTGTGAAAGAAGTTCATGCACAGAAAACTCCACATCTGCCTCAACTTCGTCAAGGCAACGTGCACATTCGGTTACCATTCTACCCGAAACATTCGCCTCAAGTGTGAGCGACTGACCGTTATTGTAGACTCTCCCCTCCACTTTTAAAGGCTCAATGAATCTGTAGGTCTCGCCAAGAAACTCTGCATCGCCAAAGCCAACGGTAGAAGAAAGCTTTACCTCTGCGCCTGTAACTTTAATTACTGACGATAAATCTACTTTCATATATGCCTCCTCATGTCAAGCAAACTGTAAAATTAAGAGTATGATTACTTCAATTCAACCTTAGCGCCAGCTTCCTCAAGCTCAGCCTTAATCTTCTGAGCCTCTTCTGCCGGGCAAGCTTCCTTGATTGTTGAAGGAACTTCATCAACTGCAGCCTTTGCTTCCTTAAGACCAAGACCTGTGATGTTCTTAACGATCTTGATAACGTTCATCTTTGAAGCACCTGCTTCAGCAAGAACTACGTCGAACTCTGTCTTCTCTTCTGCTGCTGCACCACCATCAGCTGCTGCACCGCCAGCTACCATAACCGGAGCTGCTGCGCTTACGCCGAATTCTTCTTCCATCATCTTTACTAACTCTGCTACTTCGAGTAACTTTAATTCCTTGATTGAATCAAGAATTGCATTTAAATCTGCCATTGTATTTTTCCTCCTGTAAATACTATTTTTTTAATTTTTAATTATTCTGCCGGAGCTTCTTCTGCTGCCGGTGCCTCCTCAGCGGGGGCCTCTTCTGTTGCCGGAGCTTCTTCTGCTACCGGTGCTGCTTCCTCTGCGGGAGCTTCTTCTGCTGCAGGTGCTGCCTCTTCAGCCGGAGCTTCCTCTGCGGGAGCTTCCTCAGCCGGAGCCTCTTCTGCTGCAGGTGCGTTTTTAGCGATAAGGTCTGCTATTTCTACGCCGCCATCAACAATAGTTGAAAGCAATCTTGCAAGACCGCTGATCGGTGACTGCAAGCTGCCCATAACCTTCGCGATCAATGTCTCGAAGTTCGGTGTAGCTGCGAGCTTTTTAACCTCATCAAGACTCATAACTGAGCCGTCCATGAAACCGCCCTTAATTTCGAGCTTTTCATTTGACTTTGCAAAATCTGAAAGAACCTTTGCCGGAGCAACTGCGTCCTCTGTTGATACTGCAAGTGCTGTAGGTCCGTGTAGTACCTCATCAAGACCCTCAAGACCGATTTCGTCAACTGCACGCTTCAAAATCTTGTTCTTGATTACGAAATACTTTACGTTTGCTTCACGAAGCTTATTACGAAGCTCTGTATCCTCTGCAACGTTCAAACCTCTGTAGTCAACTAAGATACCTGTCTGAGTATTCTTAAGAAGTTCAACTGCTTCTGCTACCTGAGCCTGCTTAGCCTCTAAAACCTGTGCGTTTGGCATAAATGTTTCACCTCCTGATGTTTTGGTTTATGCCTTTAAATAATTAAAGGCTCTTTGCCGTAGACGCAAAGAGCCATAAATTCCACAAATTGAATTTGTTTCATGCCTCGGTGGGACTTACGGATTACTCCTGCCGACTGTCTACGGTCTGTCAACTTAATTAATATATCATAAATGTATTAAGTTGTCAAGCATTTTTTTGAAATTTCAGCAAAAATTTATGTGAAACTCAAAATTTAGATAAAATTTCGCAGATTGCCGTTTTGAACAGCGACGACGTACACCGGTACTTCGAGCTGTGAAAAATGGTGAGATGCGGAATTTCAGCAATTTTTTAACCAAGCTTAGCCTGGTTAATCTTTATACCCGGTCCCATAGTTGATGCTACAACTACGCTTCTCAGGTACTGTCCCTTTGCTGCTGACGGCTTAGCCTTAACGATAGCGCCAATCAATGCATCAAAGTTCTCGCCGAGCTTTTCAGCTCCGAATGAAGCCTTACCTATCGGGCAGTGGATGATGTTTGTCTTATCAAGACGGTACTCAATCTTACCTGCTTTGATTTCCTTAACAGCCTTTTCAACATCCATTGTAACTGTGCCTGCCTTCGGTGACGGCATAAGTCCCTTAGGACCCAATACCTTACCCAAACGACCAACAACACCCATCATATCCGGAGTTGCAACAACTACGTCGAAATCGAACCAGTTCTCGCCCTGAATCTTTTCAACCATATCCATCTCGCCTACATAGTCAGCACCTGCTGCTGTTGCCTCGTCAGCCTTAGCACCCTTTGCGAATACCAAAACCTTTGAGCTCTTACCTGTACCGTGCGGAAGAACGATAGCGCCTCTTACCTGCTGGTCAGCGTGTCTTGAGTCAACACCGAGTTTGATGTGAGCTTCAACAGTCTCGTCAAACTTTGCCTTTGCTGTTTCTGTAACGAGCTTCATAGCCTCGTCTGTGTCGTAAAGCTTTGCTTTATCTACAAGCTTAATGCTTTCCTTATACTTTTTACCTCTGAACATTTCTAAATCCTCCTTCGTGGTTATACGAGAAATTTCTCTCCCACTTAATACTCCTTAACCTAAAATTAGTCGCCTACAACTACGCCCATGCTTCTGCAAGTACCTGCAATCATGCTCATAGCTGCCTCAAGTGATGCTGCGTTCAAGTCAGGCATCTTTGTCTTTGCAATCTCTTCAACGTCTGCCTTTGAGATTGTAGCTACCTTTGTCTTGTTCGGAACACCTGAACCGCTCTGTATCTTACAAGCCTTCTTGATAAGAACAGCTGCCGGCGGAGTCTTTGTTACGAATGAGAATGAACGGTCAGCGTAAACGGTAATAACTACCGGTATAATTAAGCCTGCGTCCTTCGCTGTTTTTTCGTTAAATTCCTTTGTAAACTGCATGATGTTTACACCGTGCTGACCCAATGCGGGACCAACCGGGGGTGCCGGTGTAGCTTTTCCGGCCGGAATTTGTAATTTGATATAACCTGCTACTTTCTGTGCCATTACGGCCACCTCCTTAAATTTTGAGCGCCCTTGCGCTTCTGTGGTAATACGGACTTTCGTCCTCCCACTGTTACCAGAGGGACGGCGCATTTTACGCCTTTATTTATAAGAAGCAATGCTTCATATAAAACATAGTTAAGCCATCTGTGAAACCTGTGTATGGTTTATCTCAACAGATGTCTCTCTGCCGAACATAGAAACAGTAACCCAGAGAGTACCTGTTTCCTCGTCCATTTTCTCGATATTGCCCGAGAAGCCTTCCATCGGACCGGCCTTGATTTCAACAAGGTCACCGATTGCAAATTTCAGACTCTCACGACGGGCAGTCTCAACGCCCATACGCTTAACCTCTGCATCAGAGAGCGGAACGGGCTTTGAACCGGGGCCGACAAAACCGGTAACGCCACGTGTGTTACGCACAACATACCAGCTTTCTTCGTTCATAATCATTTTGATTACAACATAGCCCGGAAAAAGTTTTTTCTGTACTATTTTCTCTGTTTCGCCGCGTTTTTCTATTACGTCCTCCATAGGAACGCAAACGTCCATAATCATATGTTCAAGGCCACGGTTCTCAACAGTCTTTTCAATGCTCTCCTTAACCTTATTCTCATAACCCGAATAAGTGTGAGCAACATACCATTTTGCTTCTTCAGCCATGAAACCTGCTCCTTTCGACTAATAAAACTTTTAGTTCATTGATTATTTAAACAAACCAATAAAAGTTCTGCCCAGCCATCCGAAAGCGGTGTCACACACAAAAAGGAACAAAGCAACGATAATGATAAATACAATGATAATACCTGTATTATTCTTTATCTGCTTTTTGCTCGGCCATGTAACCTTTTTGAGTTCTGACTTGGTATCTTTGAAATATTTTACCAATTTAGCCATACTGCTTACTCCTTCTTAAATAACTGTAAACCCGATTACTTTGTTTCCTTATGTGTAGTATGTTTCTTACAGAATCTGCAGTACTTGTTCATTTCAAGTCTGTCCGGGTCATTCTTCTTGTTCTTCATTGTGTTGTAGTTTCTCTGCTTACATTCCTGACAAGCCAATGTTATTTTAACTCTCATTTTTTCTACCTCCGTTTGGTTAATATAAGGTCTTATTGCTGTAAAAAAAGCACAGCAAAAAAAAAGAACCTTTTCTATCCACACCATTCTAACATATATACCCCCTGCTTGTCAACACTTTTTTTGATTTTTTATGAATTTTATTCTATTTTTATATTCTGACAGGCAAATATACT
>JAFODX010000198.1 GCA_017380475.1 Clostridia bacterium | reverse complement strand
CCATCTATCGACTTGTCACAGGCATGCAAAATAATAAGTTTCGGTTCATCAACTATTTCAATATATGACACAATATCATCTTTTTCCAGTTCTTCGAGAGTAACTGTTTTCCCGTTTTTATAAAGCAGAAAATCCTCCCACTGGACTTTATTATTAAGATTTATGCTCTTTCCGCCGAGAGCGTCACCTATAATTCCTTCTCTTACTCCTTCGTCGCTTATCTGAAGAGTGGAATAATTGTAAATTTTAATTACATCAGCAACCTTATCGCTGTTATAATCAATTGCAAAAATCTGTCCGTTCACATCATTAAACAATTCCTTGTTAAACGAAACGAGTCTGCCGTTGTATAAAAGCGATACGTTATTAAGATACTTTATGTCACTGTATGTATCTCCGCCGTCAAGCGAATATCTGATTCTTCCCTCACTGAAGTCCATATGTTGTGGCAGGAAGGAAACTTCCTCTGTATTGTATGAGGAAAGTGCTATAACACTGTCATACTCCTTATGAACAAAGGCTTCTACAATGTGTCCTACAAGACCATTTACATCCTTGAGAGTTGTCGGATATTTTTTTCCTGAAATTATAAGCTGACCTGAACCTACCCTTGGTTTTCTCTTTAAAATATCAGAGAACATATCAGCCTCCAAAAGTCCACGCAGTTTATATACGTCAAACTTCTGATACAAAAGCGTATTATAATCGTTTACAGTATATGTAGAAAAGTCGTTGTCTGTAATCCCGCTGAACTCTGCCGGAGCTGCTTGCAGAACATTAAACAGGAGATTCATAAATTCCACATTGTTGATATTTGAAGATGCGTCAAGGTAACCTTTTTTGAAAAGCTTTAACTGTGAGCATACGTTCATATATCCTACAGGGTAGCCTCCCATTCCCTCTGCCATAAATCTATAGCCGAGTATACCTACCGCGCCACGTGCAAATTCAGGCATATTTATAGGCTCATCTGGACGAAATGCTCCATCAGAAGCGGTCATATACCCCAAATCGCACACCATATGAATTGCATCGAAATCGGGGTCATTCTTTTTTATATCAGTTATTTCAATGTTTTGATTTTCACTGCTTACCGCAATATTATTCAAAACAATTTTATGGATTACTCTTGCAAGCTCTCGCCTTGTGATTGCAGAGGAACGGCATATTGAATCGTCCTCATCAATTACTCCAATAGCGTTAAGCAACAAATACTCCTGCATACTTAAAATATCAGTATTATCATCGAGAACATCCTCTGTTATGGCACCTGATTGCATTCCCTTGAAAAGACGTGCCGCAATAACTGCTGCGGATGCTCTGTCAGTAGAAAGCCACGGTGCAAAAGTATCATTGCCGACACCCTTCATTAGCGAGCATTCTACAACCATTTCTACAGCAGCCTTTGCATAATCTGAAATCGTATCGTAATCAGAGATAACTGCTTCGGAATTATTTATTGTAAGCGTTATTTCTGAGTACTTCAACGTTCTTTCCAAAATAACCGCAATATCCTGCCTTGAAATAGTGTCGTTTGGTTTTACCGTTCCATCAGCATAGCCCGTGATTATTCCAGCTTTATTGGCAGCGGTAAAGTATGGTGTGTACCAGTCCCCTTCTTTGGTGTCGGTGTAGATGCTTGTACTATCTGATATATCAAGACCTATCACCTTAACAAGCAACTTTACAAATTCTGCTCGTGTAATTTTATCCTGGGGACGGAATTTTTTGTCCTGAGGCACAGCAATAATATTATTTTCTACCAATGTCATAATACTTTGCTCTGCCCACACGTAATTTCCAATATCAGTAAATCCGATAGCAGGTATATCATAGTCTTTATAATCGGAGCCATATTCGGTATTATTATATCCGCCTATACCGCTAATCTCTGTTTTTGTGGCAGAATCAATTACACCTTTTTCTTCATATTCGCGTATGAATTTCTCAAGACGGCTTCTCAATGTGACGAAGCTGTCTATCGGCATAATATCCGCACACGCCTTACATATAACAAGACGCGCATCTTCGCTAAGTTCATTATATTTCTGCCTTGCCTCGGAATTCCCGAGTGCTTCGGGATGATTTGCAAAATAATCATCGAGCAATGACCAATCCGTCAGATTTAGAGTCTCCAGAGACTCCTGCGCTAACTCAATCATATCGTAAACATCAGCAAATGCAGGATATGTCTTACCTTCATACAATACGAGCGAAATGTGCTCTAAAAGACTCTCTTTCGATATATTATCAACTCTGAAAAGATACGGGTAGCTATTCATTAATTCAAGAACATCATCCATAGATTGTGCCGCATTAAGCGAGGAAAGGACACCTGCCGCCTCGTCAGCACCGATGTAGTATGTGTCCTGTGTCTGCATCGCTCCACCACCAATAAGTGTCGTAGCAACGCTGTACCTGCCCTCCGAAACCGAAATGTTTCGTGTATCAATCGGCATCAGTCCATCCTTCTCGACATCGAATTCACCAGCAGCAATGACATTTCCGCTCATATCTGAAACCATTGCAAACGCCTTTCGCTTATTGCCCGAATAGTTAACATTAAGCAAAAACTTATCTGTTTCGTAGTAAGCACTGGTCAGTTTATAGCTATCGGACACACGTTCAGCGGGATAGTAAAACATATCGTCACTAGTGTCCAGTATCGAAGTTCGTGCCACAACCCCGAATTTTTCGGATATTATCCAGGCACGTACAGAATCGGCAGAGGTGAGGCTGATAAGGTCCGTCTTCACTGTTCCGCTGCCTTGCTTGAATCCCACTGCTTTGGGAACTCCCGAACCGTATGCAGCAACAATCAATGTAAGTTTGTCTCCCGCAACTGGTTCCAACTCTGCCTCCGCACAGATAGATGTCTGTCCGGTGATGCTTGTAACCGTGTTTCCGGTGCTGTCTTTCAGAACAAGGTTTTCAGCCTTGCTGTCAGAATTATATGTTGAAAATTCGATTGGAACAATATCAGCAAACAGGTTGCCAGTCGAATCCGTAGCACCTTCGGAAAGTGAGAGTCGATACGTTACACCTTCATTAAGTGTGGGAAGGTTAATCTTCACCGTAGTTCCACTCTGTGTTGCCGAAAATCCCGTAAATGATGCATT
>JAFODX010000197.1 GCA_017380475.1 Clostridia bacterium | reverse complement strand
CTGACGCGCCTTCAACGTCATCTTATGGTGCTGTTATTACAATGAGATTTTCACCTTATAATAAGTTACAGGTGTTCTTTGCTCAGACAGGAACGCAAGGTATATATTATAGAACCGTTAATTTTGAAGGTGGACGGCATGGTTACATATTCAAGCTTGAAGAATACCGTTCGTATTTTATGCAACAACCGTGGTATTCGCCAAGATACGAAAATCAGCAAACAGCACAGTCGTTTTTCAACTCATACGAAGAAGCAAACCGTATTGCTATTATCAAATATGAGGAAAGCAGAGGCTGGAGATAACCAAAATTTTATTTAAATTGCCAAAACGTGTAAAAAAAGTCCAAAATCACGAAAAAAGACTTGACAAATGGCAGTTTAATGGTATAATAAGAATGGTGTCTAATTTTATTGGAAGTAAATGCAGTCGATCGGGACTGCGGTGAAAATTATAGGAGGTGCTAATATTATGAAAATGACATTTCAGCCGAAGAAGCGTCAGAGAGTAAAGGTTCACGGCTTCAGAGCAAGAATGGCTACAAAGTCAGGTAGAAAAGTTTTGGCTGCAAGACGTGCAAAGGGTAGAAAGATTCTTACTACATCAGAGAAATAATCGTACATTTGCAGAAGACGAATCAGAGTGTCTCGTAAAGAGGCGGGGTTGCCTTTTTCCGGACGCTCTTTTTTTACAGATATTCGGTAAAGGAGAGTGTTTATTGTGAATGCTCAACCGATTAAATTAAACAAAGATTTCAGACGTTTATACCGCAGCGGTAAGTCTGAGTCAGGCGGGTTTGTGGTTGTATATCTGAAACCCAATAAGCTTGGTGTAAACCGTGTCGGCTTCACGGTTGGAAAACAGCTTGGAAAAGCTGTTGTGAGAAACCGTACAAAACGGCTTATGCGCGAGAGCTTAAGACTTGTTGAGGACAGACTTATGGTAGGTTATGATATGATAATTGTAGCCAGAAACCGTGCAGCAGACAAGACGTATGACCAGATTTCAAAGGATTTACGGTATGTTCTTCATACGCTCGGCATATTAAACGCAAAATAAGTTATGAAAAGAATACTTATATTTTTGATTAAGTTTTACAGACACCAGATTTCGCCGTTAAAGAGCTCGTCATGTTGCAGATTTACTCCGACATGTTCGCAGTATGCACTTGAGGCGATAGAAAAGTATGGTGCGATTAAGGGTACATGGCTTGCCATAAAACGTATTCTGCGTTGCAGACCGTTTGGCGGCGGCGGTTATGACCCTGTTCCGTAACACACGCACCGGAAAGGAAATCTTATGTGGCATTATATCGTTATGGCACTTGGCTGGATTATAAAGTCTATTTATAATCTTGTTCAGAATTACGGCGTTGCGATTATTCTATTTACGATTGTTATGAAGCTTTTATTGCTTCCCTTGAACATCAAATCGCAGAAAGCCATGAAGAAACAGCAGAAAATACAGCCGCTATTGGCTGAACTGCAGAAAAAATATGCTAACGATCAGCAGAAGCTTCAGCAGGAAACAATGAAGCTTTATAAGGAAAACAACGTAAGTATGATGGGCGGATGTCTGCCGGTACTGTTACAGATGCCGATTCTTATTGCTCTTTATCAGGCAATTCAGAAACCGCTTACTTATATGTTCAACGTTCCGCATAAGGAGATACCGCAGGATGTTATAAACAAGATAGTCGGTATTGCTGAAAAGGCAGGACAGGCTATTCCTGAAAAAGCGTCAGAATACGGTTCTTATGTATCAAACCTTATGCAGACCAGACAGATTGATATTTCAAGTTGGGCAGGTCAGGTAGGAGGAAAACTCCACGATTGGTATATCAACTTTAACTTCCTTGGTCTTGACCTTTCAAGAAAACCGCAGGAGGCATTAAGTGCACTTTCTGACCCGTTGAATAATATCAGTGTGGTATTGTTGATTCTTATTCCGATTCTTGCAATTGTATCATCAGTTTTGCAGAGCAAAATTTCAATGAAACAGTCAGGACAGGACAAAGTCAAGAACGACCAGACACAGTCAATGAACTCAATGATGAAGTGGATGATGCCGCTTATGACAGGATGGTTCACATTCATCTTGCCGGCAGGTATTGGTCTTTACTGGATAATAAGCGGAATCGTGCAGATTGTTCAGCAGTTAGCATTAAACTATTATTTTGAGAAGAAAGGGGAGGACTTCGTTGTCAAAGTTCCCGAAAAACGCACTCAGCACGGAAAAAAAGGCAAAAAGCATTGACGAGGCAGTAGAGCTTGCCTTAACCGAGCTTGGTATAGAAAAGGAAAATGCAGAAATAGAAATAGTTCAGGAGCCGTCAAAGGGTTTTCTGGGCATAGGTGCAAAGGATGCAATAGTTAAAGTAACAGCTAAAAAAGCAGAGAAAAAGCAGAAAGCTGATAAGCCTGCAAAAGCTGTAAAAGCTGAAAAGGCAGAAAAGGCACCGGCAAAACCGAAAAAGGTAAAAACAAGCGGTGGAGTTTATAATTCAGACTCGCCGGCAGAGAATGCAAAGAACTTCATAAAGGACGTTCTTAATGCAATGGGTCTTGAGGTAGAGGTAACAGCAGAACTCAAAGAGGACATCGTAGAGGTAAACCTTGAGGGTGATAATATGGGTGTTGTTATCGGCAAGCGTGGTGACACACTTGACAGCTTGCAGTATCTCACATCTTTGGTGGTAAATCAGAAATCAGAGGATTATATAAAGATTTCAATCGACACAGAGAACTATCGTGAAAAACGTGAAGAGGTACTTTGTGCACTTGCAAACCGTCTTGCAGCAAAGGTTGCACGTACAGGCAAGAAGTTTGCACTTGAGCCGATGAATCCGTATGAGAGACGTATTATTCACTCAAATCTTCAGGATAACGAGGATGTAACAACTTTCTCAATCGGTCAGGAACCGTACAGAAAGGTAGTAATCGCTCCGAAAAATCCGAAGCCGTACAATAAGCGTAGCGGATACAAGAAGAGCGAGACAAAGCCTGCTGCAGACAGTACAGTAGCTGATGATGCAGAAGAAACAGCATCAAGCACAGTTACTTACAAGGCTGATTTCAAGCCGCAGCAGCATAAGGCAGAGTACAAGAACTTTGAGGAGTATTTAGCAGCTCACTCAAAAGATTGATCTGCGGTTACTGTATTTGGCACAGACCGTTAAAAACAACAAAAAAATTATAAAATCCACTTTCGCATTGTGCAAAAGTGGATTTTTATATGTCCCCTATTTACAACAATGAGAAATTGTGGTAAAATAATCGCGGAAAATATATCGGGAGATGTGGAGAAATGATATATAATAAAATTGACGCTCTTGTAGAGTATGGAATAAGAACAGGGCTTATAAAAGAAGCCGATAAATTCTTTGTGAGAAACAGACTTCTTACAAAGCTGGGACTTGACGATTATGAAGAAAGCGATGCGGTTGATACAGCAGAAACACTTGAAGAAATTCTTGATGCAATAACCGATTATGCTGTAGTAAACGGTATGCTTGAGAGTGACAGTATCGTTTACAGGGACATATTTGATACGGAAATAATGGAAACACTTACTCCGTTTCCGTCGACTGTGATTGATACGTTTTATAACCTTTATGAGAAATCACCGAAAGAAGCAACAGACTATTTCTATAAGCTGTCCTGTGACAGTAACTACATACGCCGTGAGCGTGTTGCAAGGGACATAAAATGGACGGTTGATTCAGAGTTCGGAGTTATTGACATAACTATAAACCGTTCAAAACCTGAAAAAGACCCCAAAGCGATTGCGGCGGCAAAACTGCAGAAGGCATCATCATATCCTGCGTGTCAGTTATGTGTTGAAAATGAAGGTTACGGCGGCAGAGTAAACCATCCTGCACGTCAGAACCACAGAATTATACCTATAGATATCTGCGGTGAGAAATGGGGATTTCAATATTCACCGTATGTTTATTACAATGAACATTGCATAATACTTAACTCGAAACATACACCTATGACAATAAACCGTGAGGTGTTCGGAAAACTGCTTGACTTTGTGTCAAAGTTCAATCACTATATAGTAGGCTCAAATGCAGATTTGCCGATTGTCGGCGGTTCAATTTTAAGCCACGAGCATTTTCAGGGCGGTAACTACACCTTTGCAATGCACAGAGCAGAGAGCGAAAAGAAATACGAAATTGACGGTTTTTCGGATGTTGAGATTTCACGTCTTAAATGGCCGATGTCTGTAATAAGGCTCAAGAGTGAGAGTACAGAAAAAATCATCGGGCTTTCAGACAGAATATTGAAATCGTGGCGTAAGTATACAGATGAATCTGCGTTCATATTCGCAGAAACTGACGGTACACCGCATAACACAATAACACCGATTGCAAGCTTTGAGGGAGATAAGCTTGTTATGGACCTCGTTCTGCGTAACAATATCACAACCGATGAGCATCCGTTGGGTGTATATCATCCGCACGCAGAGTTGCATCATATAAAGAAAGAAAACATCGGTCTTATTGAGGTTATGGGACTTGCGGTATTACCTGCAAGACTTGTAGAAGAGCTTGAAGCGGTAGCAGATGCATTGCTTTCGGGTAAGGATATGTCAGAGAATGAACTTACTGCATCGCATAAGGAATGGGCAGAGGAAGTAAAGAAGAATCATCCTGAACTTAATGTGGACAATGTAGAGAATATTCTCCGTGAAGAAGTCGGAAAAGTGTTTGTCGAAGTGCTTTCACACGCCGGTGTGTATAAGCGTACAGATGAAGGTATGGCGGCATTTGACAGATTTATGGCACAAGTATAAAATAAAAGCTGTTGCAATTGCAACAGCTTTTATTTTATGAATTTATTATATTCTTCAAACACTTTGTGTTTTCTTCTACTGTATTATCCTTTGAGAAAACGCTTGATGTTCCGGCAACGAATATGTTTGCACCGGCTTCGTTCATCAGCTTCGCATTTTCAAAGCTTACGTTTCCGTCAACCTGTATCTCAATATCATTAAAACCGTTACTGTCGAGATACTCGCGTAATTTCTTTATTTTTGTAAGAGTCGACGGTATCAGCTTCTGACCGGCAAAACCGGGGTTAACCGTCATAATGAGAACCGCATCAATATCTGAAAGAATATCATCAAGCACGCATATGGGTGTGGCAGGATTTATGGCAACCATAGCCTTCGCACCTTTAGCTTTTATTGCCGTTATTGCTTTATGTAAGTGCTTTGCGGTTTCGTAATGTACCGATACATAATCACCCTCGCCAAACTTGAACCAGTCAAGCTTGTTTTCCGGGTTTTCAACCATAAGGTGGATATCAAGCGGAATGGTTGTATTTGCTTTCAGCGCCTTCACAAAATCTGTTCCGAGTGTGAAGTTCGGTACAAGGCTACCGTCCATAATATCAACGTGAATCAGGTCAATACATTGTTCTTCAAGTGTTTTTATACATTCCTCAAGCTTGAAAAAATCAACACACATAATTGATACTGAAATCTTTTTATCCATATCAGTTCTCATCCTCATTCATTTTTAAAATGACCTTATTATAAAATTCTGTTCTGTTCTTCATCATTTCAAGAGCCTCATTACACTGCGATAGCGGGAAACGGTGGGTTATAAGCGGTTTTACATCAAGCTTGCCCTCAGACATTGCCTTAAGGCTTTCTTTCCAGTCATTAACCACATCGTTATAAGATGAGTTCCACGTTCCCGACAGCTTCAGCTCTTTCCTCAGAATACACCAGTATGTGTTTTGCGTCATTGTCACATCACCTGACGGGTTACCCATCAAAACCACACGTCCCTGCGGTTTTACTGCTTCAAGGCATGCCTTTATCGCATCACTGTGCCCTGTGCCTTCAAGCACGCAGTCAATCGTGACATCCTCTGTATATTCGAAGAATCCGAGTGTCTTTGCAAATTCAATTTTTCTTTCGTCAATGTCTATGTAATATACATTTTCTGCACCCTGCTGTTTTGCCCAACCGCCTGCGATAAGTCCGATAGGGCCTGCTCCTGAGATAAATACGTTGTCGCCTTTTTCAATATTGAGCTTTGAAATTGCGTGACGTGCAACCGATACGGGTTCGCACATTGCACCCTCGTCATATGAGAGATTGTCAGGCATAAGAACGATGTTCCATCTCTTTACTGCGATATATTCTGTCATACCGCCATCACGGCGTGAGCCGTAATAGTCGTAGTTTTCGCACGTTGCGTAACTGCCCTTTTTACAACTTTCACATCCAAAACACGGCAGAAGCGGAAATATAACCGCTTTTTTGCCGGTCAGCTCATTTTTCGGATCATAAACAACTTTGCCCGAAAACTCGTGTCCGATTACTGTCGGGAAGTGATACGTTCCTTTTTTATAAACACGGTCAATATCACTTCCGCATACACCACAGCTCTTAACCTCGACAAGAACTTCATCGTCTTTGCATTCGCTGACAGCTATGTCTTCATATCTCAAATCGTTTACTGCATATAAGTTTGCAGATTTCGATGTTTTTTTCATAAAATCCCCCTTTACATTTTCGGTGTTGTGTGTTATTATAGTACAAACGAAAACAAATGACAATAAATGGCGGTTATAATGATAAAAAATCACTATATATGAGTGATTACGAAAACAAACGAAAACAAATGAAAGGACAGTGCTATGTTTAATATAGAACGTCAGGAGGAAATAATCAAAATCCTTGAAAAAAGAAAAAGAATAACGGTGAACAAGTTATCGGAGTTACTTTATGTGAGTCCGCCGACAATCCGCAGGGACTTAACATATCTTGAAAACGAGGGGAAGGTAAAAAGAACTCACGGCGGTGTGGTTTTAAGAAAAACTGCCGAGAGTGAGATTCCGCTGATGTTTCGAGAGGATCAGAACAGTAAGTCTAAACAGATCATTGCATCAAAGGCGGCAGAGCATATCAATAACGGAGATGTTATTTTTCTTGATGCATCATCAACTGTGGCACATATTGTTCCGTATCTGAAAAAGTTTAACGATATAATTGTTATTACAAACAGTCCTAAAACTTCAATAAATTTGGGCGAGGCGAATGTCAAAAACTACTGTACGGGTGGATTGCTTCTTGCACATTCTGTTGCGTATGTGGGAAGTGAAACGGAAAAATTCATATCAAGCATAAATGCAGATGTATTTTTCTTTTCCAGCAGGGGATATACCGAGGGCGGATATATTACCGATTCTTCAATTGACGAGTCACTGGTGAAAAAAGCTATGCTGAAAAATTCCGGTCAGGCTTTTTATCTGTGCGACAGCAGTAAAAAAGATGCGAAATATATGTATAATATTTGCAGCGTTAAGGATGTTACGGGTATCATAAGTGAATAACAACGTTTTTTGTTGCTTTATACTTATAAAAATCAGTATATTATTCATTTTTTATTCAATATAGCTCTTTACAAATACAAGTAAATGTGATACAATACTTAAAATGGTTTATTATGCGTTATTATGCATAAAAAGTTAAAATGATGAATAATTATTCATCGGAGGTGTATATTTATGATTAAAGTAGCAGTTTTGGGTGCAACGGGATATGCAGGCATCGAGCTTGTAAGAATTTTAAGCGCTCATCCGGAGGTTAAACTTGAGGTGTTAGGCTCACACAGCTTTGACGGTCAGCCGATATCGGACGTGTATCAGAATTTCAGTCACGTTCTTGATATGGACTGCGAGGAGCTTGATATGGAAAGAGTTGCACAGTGCGATGTGGCATTTACTGCATTACCGCACGGAGCGTCAAAGGATGTAATCCCATCGCTTATAGAAAAAGGTCTGAAGGTTATAGACTTGAGTGGTGACTTCAGATACGACGATATAAAGGTATACGAAAAGTGGTACGGCGGTGAACATTCATCACCCGAACTTTTGGAAGAATCAGTTTACGGACTTTGCGAGCTTTACCGTGACAAGGTTATGGATGCACGTCTTGTAGGTAATCCGGGTTGTTACACAACCTGTTCAATCCTCGGTGCTTATCCGGTGCTGGCATCGGGTCTTGGCGATAGCAGAAATATAATCGTCGATGCAAAGTCAGGCGTTACGGGTGCAGGCAGAAGCTTAAGCCTTGGCACACATTTCTGTGAGTGCACAGAAAACACAAAGGCGTACAAGGTTGCAACTCACCGACACACATCAGAAATCGAGCAGGAACTTTCAAAAGCGGCAGGCGAAGAGGTTATGATTTCGTTCACACCTCATCTTATTCCGCAGAAGAGAGGAATACTTTCAACAATATATGTAAACCTCACAAAGCCGTGTACGACAGAGGAGCTTGTGAATACATACAAGGAGTTCTATAAAAACGAGTATTTTGTACGTGTCAAGGATGCAGGAAAACTGCCCGAAACAAAACACGTTGCAGGCTCAAACTTTGTTGACATAGGCGTAGTTGTTGATGAAAGACTCAACCGTGCAGTTATAG
>JAFODX010000196.1 GCA_017380475.1 Clostridia bacterium | reverse complement strand
CCACTGTTTAAGTATTTCTCTCCATGGTAAGATGAGGTATTCCCTCTTCCATATATTCGTCAGATTTTATGCGAAAACCCATTTTTTCATAAAATCCCACTGCTTGTTTCTGGGCATGAACGCAAAGTTTTTCAACTCCAAAATGATTTTTGATTGCTTCAAGGCTGTTATTCATAAGTTTACTGCCTAATCCGCTTTTATGTTCAAGTGTAAGTACACGTCCGATTTTTACCGTTTCCGAGTCAGTCTTAAATGCTCGCAGATATGCAACTACTCTGTTTTTATCGACAAAGAAGCAATGCAAGCTTTCACGGTCCATATCATCAAGGTCCTGACAGATAATGTTCTGTTCAAGCAGAAAAATCTCTGCTCTTGATTTTAAAATTTCGTATAGTTCATCTACAGAAAGTTGCGTAAATGTTTTTGCCTGAAAATTCATATTATCACCTCAATAATTTAATTCATATCACCCGGAATCAGGTATGCACGGCAAGGCGAACCCTCAAAACCTTTAAAATTAAGCGGTGCCGCACTTAAAAAATATTTGCCTTCTGATACGTTTTTCAACACAATCCCTTCCAAAAGAATAATATCCGCTCCGAGCAGAATCAGATGGACTTGCATAGGAGCATCCGCAGGTCCTACAGTCTGTCCCTCATTGCCGATAAGTTTCAGTTCCGCCTCAGCAAATACCGTTGCAGCTTCTTCTGTAACGGTTACATCTCCTGCGATAAGTATTCTCTCACCTGCACCGGCGTGCTGTGCCTTTTTAACGGCACAAACAGCATCCGATGCTGTCATAGCACCACTGTGTTCTATAACGTAACAATATCCAACAACACTCTCAAGCAGAATATCGTCAATGTTTCTTCCGTTTTTTATGAAATGCGACGGTGCATCTATATGCGTACCGTTGTGAGCACACATCGAAAAGCCGGTCAGATTACAGACATCGCCCTGCTCTATACGCAGAAGTCTTTCCGCCTCAGGAGTCGGGTCGCCCGGATACACATTGCAGGATAGAACCTCCTGCGATATGTCAATTATTTTCACGAATACATCATTCCTTTCGCTAAAATCCGACGCTCTTACCATAAAGACTACATATTTCGGATACTGTTTTATTTAGTAATAGTCCAAATTACGTTAAACACGGTTTACCGATATGCTATGTTCTTTTGCAGTTTCTTCAGTTTCAGCATACCCAAACACCGCACCGAGTACAGGCGTAAATCCATCAGGTACACCAACCTTACCAAAAAGCTCTTTATTCTCAGCCAAAGCCGCAACAGGAGCACCCATAATACAACTGTCAATACCCATATCTGTTGCTGCAAGCACCATATTTTCTATTATAATACCACCGTTTGCATAGTCCATACCCACTCTGTGTGCAGGCTTTGAGGAAACAATAATAAGAGTTTTTGCTCCATAGTCAAGGCTCTTTCTGATTCCAATAGCATCAAAAACCATATCCTGTGCTTTATCGAATATTTCCTTAATCAACTCTCCACAATTGATTTTCTTGGAATTTTTGACAGCCTTATCAGGCTTCTATCAAGTTAATCCGGTGAAGCGTCAAAGTGTACATTATTCCGAAACTTCATACGAGTTAATTATATCACACTGCACATACCAAGTCAAGGTAAAAACAAGGCTGTTTTTACCTTATTTTCATAAAAAAAGTTAAACCTCCGCTACTGTCAGTTTATCTGTATTGATATCATATTTTTCAAGCTCTGCTTTATATATACGGTTACTTTCATATGTTGTGTAATAGTAAATACGTTTGTCAGCGTTAATGCACGATGAGTATATGGTATGCTCATATCCGTTTTCTGTCACAATACAGCCTTTAGGCATTTCAACCGCTGAAAGAATATGAAAAAACTGATTCACACACTTTTCCTCACCCTCATACACGACTGCGTTTTGTGAAACGAACACGCCCCTCACAAACCTTGACTGTGATGAATAATCACCGGGCAGACCCAATGCACCCATTCCTCTTGAGTATTTTTCGAGCTGAAGTTCAGGCGAGAATGTATTCTGCGGGTCTGTCGGAGAAAGTGACATATAGTTATTCAGATTATGCATCTGCATAGGAAATTCAGGGCTGTTCGTCAACACACCCGTCGGGTTATCATAAACCATAAGTCCATTATACGTCGGCTCGAAAACCACTGATTTATTACTGTCAGATACAATCCAGTGCATAGGAGTTAAACCGTATTTACGGTTAAAACGTATATCAATAATATTAGCTCTTGACATAAGCATTTTCGCTTCATCTGCAGTTTTACACTGCGAGAGTATCCACAAAATAACCTCAAACGGAGCAACATTGTATTTTCCGTCAATAGGCACATTGTATACTGCATTGCCCGGAAAATTAAGACCTGCAACACATAGTCCTTTTTCATTTACCGCATCAAAATATAACGGATAGTTTTCGCTTACAATCCCCATACCCATAATTGCAAAATGGTTCAATAACGGCGTTTCCTCACGAAAATATATCGGAAAATTCTGCGGTGTTATTACCACACGTTCACCGTATGAATTTTCCCAGTCAAGATTACGTCCGAAATAATGGTCGTTTGATTTAAAATTTAAAGCCGTACACACGCCAATCACCTCTTATGATTAGTATGCCGTACGGCTTATATATTTATTTATTTTTCTTTCCGAGAAGAATCAGCCCCAGAATCATCAGTATCGGAAAAATGATACTGCAAAGTATTCCAAGCCGTAAATTATCACCGAGCACACCCATCATAAACCCTGCCAGTGCCGGACCTGTTGTACAGCCCATATCACCGCCAAGCGCACACAGTGCATACATTGTTGTGCCACCCGATTTAATACGTTCTGATGCCATTGAGATTGTGCCCGGCCAGAACATTCCGACCGATAACCCACACAGGATACAGCCCAAAAGTCCAAACCACGGATACGGTGAAAGACCGATAAGAAGATAGCTTATAACGCACAGTATTGCACTTGCAATTAAAGTGCCACGCAATGACATACGCTCTGAATATTTACCGTAAATTGACCTTGCAATACCCATACACAAAGCAAAACCGCATACACCGATGAGGTCTCCCATGCTTTTATCGAGTTTGAGACCGTCCTCGACAAATGTAGATGCCCACTGACCGACAGTGAGCTCTGATGCACCTGCACAGACCATAATACACATTATTATCACGAATTTCTTCTGTGAAAACAGTTCTTTGTAGTTTGCCATGTCGTTTGTTTCCTCTGCAATCGGATAAATCGGAACGTGTGTAAAAAATACCGCATTTGCAAACGGGATCAGCGACCATATACAAGTTACCGTTTTCCAGCATCCGATACCCATACTCGCAAAAAAAGCAGTCGAAATCAGCACGACCACAACCACTCCCCAACAATAGAAAGAGTGCATAATACTCATTATTCCGGCTTTGTTTTTTGTCGGACACGCCTCTATAACGGGATTGAGCAAAACTTCAAGTAAACCCGAACCCACTGCATATATACACGTTGCAACTATGAGTGCGGTGAATGGGTTGAAAGCATCCGGCAGAAACGCCATCAGAACAAGTCCTGCACCGCATAATGTATGGCATAGAACAAGACACGTTCTGTAGCCGATTTTTTTCGCATATTTTGATGCGACAAGGTCAGTTATGAGCTGTGTTATGAAGTTTACAATTACTAAGAATGTAATCTTTTCAAGCGGTATGTTATATGTATTGTGAAAAGTAAGAAACAATAGCGGTGGAAAATTCACCGCTATTGCCTGTGAAACAAAACCTATAAAACACGCCGCAACTGTCTTTTTATACGCTGTATCTTTCATTTTTATCAATCTGTTGCAAATCTTGATTTTTCAATTACACCTTCGGCTATTTCCCATATATCTGATGCAATATCTGATATTGTGCGGACATTACCGTCATCATCAGCGCATGAAATGACATTCCACGATAGCTTTTCGGCTATACCCTTTGCATTTAAATAGCTCTTTTTCAGATACTCACCGTTACGCTCGTGTATGTCCTTTGTAGCGGAGTTATCAATCTTATTTGCACGCTCTGCCATAAGCTTCTGCGCAGTTTCCGTAGGCATATCAAGAAAAATTGTGGCATCGGGACGGGGCAGTTCATATTTTACATATTCAAGGTCTTCAAGCCATTTTATAAACTTGTCCTTTTCCGCTTCATTCTCGATTTTTGATGCCTGATGTATGAGGTTTGAGGGGACATATCTGTCGGCAACTATTATGATGCCGTCGTTATAATCCTTACCCCAGTCCTTGCGGTATGTCGCAAATCTGTCCATAGCATAGAACGTTGATGCGGTATACGCATTTACATCTTTCGGGTCTGTTCCGAACTCGCCTGCAAGATACATTTTTACAAGCGCAGATGAGTCACACTCATATGCCGGAAACGATACAAGTCTCGCACGGAAACCTTTTTCGCACAATGCTTTATAAAGCATCTCCGACTGTGTCTGCTTTCCGCTTGAGTCTGTGCCCTCAATAGCAATTAAAATTCCCATAATTATTCCTCTGACTGTTTGAATTTTCTTCCCTTGAATAATACCGTCAAGCCGAATTTCGGCAGCGCAAGCATACGCCCTGCACGGCTCGGCTGTTTCATAAGTCTGTAGAACCATTCAAGTCCGTGCTTACAGTAAAACTCCGGTGCTCTTAATGCCGTACCGGCAAAGACGTCAAGGCTACCGCCCACACCCATTGCAACCTTTGCATTAAGCTTATCCTTATATTTATCTATCCAAAGCTCCTGCTTCGGTGCACCAAGACACACGAATACCAGATCAGCTCCCGATGCGTTTATTTCTTCTACTATTTCTTCCTCTTCCTCAGGTTTGAAATAACCGTTACGCATTCCCGAAATAACAATTCCCGGATAACGTTCAAGAAGCTTTTCCTTTGCAATTTCTGCAACACCCGGTTTTCCGCCAAAAAGGAACACGCCTCTTGAAGTACCCTTGATACGGTCTAAAACCTCACAGGCTATATCATAGCCTGCGGCACGCTCGCTTATGGGCTTGCCAAGTATCTTT
>JAFODX010000195.1 GCA_017380475.1 Clostridia bacterium | reverse complement strand
TCCAATGTTTGACGCACTTAAAGTAAAAAACGAATGTGTTCAGTGGATCCGCGATTTCTTCGAGGAAAACGGCAAGGGCTGTAATGCCGTTATCGGTATTTCCGGCGGCAAGGACAGCTCCGTTGCGGCTGCTCTTTGCGTGGAAGCTCTGAAAATCCTATATCAAAATATGATACACATTAACCAAAGAAAAACGGTTAGCGAATTCTTTCGTAGACTTTTTAAATCTTCTGTGGTATGTTTGTGTTGCTAGATAAGGTAAATACAAATTTAGGAGATGAAAGATTATGAAGAAACAAGGTGAATTGACACGAAGGGTCAAGAGAAGGTCCCAAGGGGAGAAGTATTATGCACGGCATTGGCAGTGACTATGCTGCTAACATAAACTGCATCGGCAGCACCTTGGCAATGGCATCGGAATGAACTGATATACGATAGCGAAATCGGTTTCTTCGGAAATGTAACCTTAACCTTCGCATCGGACGGTGGTAGCTTTATCAGGCCAATAACAAAAAGATACGGACATAGCATAAGCCTCGAAAGTTATGTCCCAACAAAATACGGATACACATTTAAAGGATGGTTTACCGATCCACGAACGAAGCAGAACCAGGTAACAACATTCGAATTCACAAAGCCTGATGTACTCTATGCGAAATGGGAAGAGAATCTTGAAGAACCTATAAATCCAAGCGAAGAAATCATGGCAAAAGACACTTGCTATCTAACGGACGAGGAAACAAAAATCCGAACCCACTACCGATTGGTACAAGGTTCGGATTTCTACTGTTTGGTGCGGATAACAGGGGTCGAACCTGCATGAAATCGCTTTCATACGGACCTGAACCGTACGCGTCTGCCAATTCCGCCATATCCGCAAATTCAGATTGAATATTTAATAGTTGATTTGTTGCTGCTTGTGTGAGGACGCAGCGTCTGCCAGCGACTCGCTATGCTCGCATGCATAAGTTCTGCCGACCGATCAAGCATCGCAAAAGCTCGCTTTCCCGGGGCATCACTTAAATTCCGCCATATCCGCAAATTTCATCAACTACAATATTATAACAGACCACTGTGAAAAAATCAATAGTTTTATGAAAAAAACTTAAAATTATCCTATACTTTTGCTTATTTACACTTGATATTTTTGCCAGAATGAGGTATAATATAATAAAATAGTTATACCTATGAATAATTATGGAAGGATTGACATATATGGATAATTTGAAAATGGCAGAGTTACTGTTTGGCTCTGTGGATAAGACACCTGAAGATTACGAGGCTATGTACCCGCAACGACAGTTGCCCGAAGGTGCAAGAGTAACACGTTTTGCACCGTCACCGACAGGCTTTCTGCATTTCGGAAGTCTGTTTGCGGCATTTATTGCGGCAAAGACAGCAGGCAAGGATGGCGTGTTCTATTTGAGAATAGAGGACACCGACAAAAAGCGTGAGGTTGAAAACGGCGTTATCGGTATGGTTAACGGTCTTAAGGATTTCGGCATTGTTCCGGACGAGGGTGCGTTAAACGAAACTGATGAATCGGGTAATTACGGTCCGTACACACAAAGCCGCAGAAATCATATATATCACGCATATGTAAAATCACTTGTTGAGCGTGGTCTTGCATATCCTTGTTTTATGACAGAGGAAGAAATCGCTCTTGTGCGTGAAGCACAGGAAAAGGAGAAGGAGCTTCCGGGTATCTACGGCAAGTATGCAAAGTACCGTGACATATCATTTGAAGATGCGAAAGCAAGAATAGAGAACGGTGATGAATACGTTGTACGTCTTAAATCACCCGGTAAGCCTGATGGAAGAATATCTTTCAAGGACGAGGTAAAGGGCAAGGTTGAAATGCCTGAAAACATTCTTGACATAGTTCTTCTCAAAAAGGACGGTACACCGACATACCATTTTGCACACGCTGTTGATGACCACCTGATGCATACAACGCACGTAACACGTGGTGATGAATGGCTTTCGTCAGTGCCGATACATTTACAGCTTTTCTATGTGCTCGGCTTTAAAGCACCCAAGTATGCACACATTTCACCGATTATGAAAGAGGATGCAGAAACGGGTGGTAAGCGTAAGCTTTCAAAGCGTAAAGACCCTGAGGCTGCAGTAAGCTTCTATGCAGAGGCAGGCTATCCGGCAGGTGCTGTTAATGAGTATCTTATGACGATTGCAAACTCAAACTATGAGGACTGGCGTCGTGCAAATAAGGACGAAAGTATTGACAAATTTGCCTTTATGCTTTCAAAGATGGGCAAAGCCGGTGCATTGTTTGATATGGTAAAGCTTCACGATATTTCAAAAACGTACATTTCAACAATGAACACAGAAGAAGTATTTGATGCAGTTACTGCGTGGAGTGCGGAATATGACAGTGAGCTGAACTCACTCATAATGCGTGACACGGACTATGCAAAGAGCATATTCTCAATTGAGCGTGGCAACAAGAAGCCGAGAAAGGATATCGGTAAATGGTCAGAGGTTAAGGACTATATCGCATATTTCTACGACGAGCTGTTTGACGGCAACTTAGGCTGGGCAGAGAATATAGCAGATGCCGACAAGAAAGCAATTCTTACTGCATATCTTGAAAAGTATGACCATAAAGCATCGCAGGAGGACTGGTTCCCGACAGTGCAGGCTTTGGCAGAAGAGCTTGGCTTTGCAAAGTCACCTAAAGACTATAAGGCAGACCCCGATGCATTCAAGGGTCATGCAGGTGATGTTGCAGGCGTTATAAGAGTAGCAGTAACGGGCAGACTCAACACTCCCGATTTGTACTCGATAATGCAAACACTTGGAGATGCAAAAGTAAGAGAACGTATAAATTCAGCTATTGAAAAATTATAATCAACGGAGAAGAACAGATGGAAGAAGTATATTCAAGAAATTTTATTCAGGAAGCAATAGATAAAGATTTAGAAGAAGGTCACTATGACCACGTCCAGACGCGTTTCCCGCCGGAGCCGAACGGCTATCTGCATATCGGTCATGCAAAGGCTATATGCATTGACTTCGGTATGGCAAAGGAATACAACGGCGAGTGTAACCTCCGTCTTGACGATACAAACCCGACAAAGGAAGATGTTGAGTATGTTGACTCAATAATGGAGGATATCAAGTGGCTCGGCTTTGAGTGGAAGAATGTATATTATGCATCAGATTATTTTGATGAACTCCACCGTGCGGCAATCGACCTTATAAAGAAGGGTAAGGCATTCGTGTGCGACCTTTCAGCAGATGAAATAAGAGAATACAGAGGCACTTTGACAGAGCCGGGCAAGAACAGTCCGTACCGTGACCGTTCAATAGAAGAAAACCTTGACTTGTTCGAGAGAATGACAAACGGTGAGTTTCCTGACGGTTCAAAGGTTCTGCGTGCAAAGGTAGATATGGCGTCACCTAACCTTAATATGCGTGACCCGGTTATATACAGAATTTTGCGTGCAACACATCATCGTACAGGTGATAAGTGGTGCGTATATCCTATGTACGATTTTGCACATCCGATTTCAGATACCTACGAGGGTGTAACACATTCACTCTGCTCACTTGAGTTTGAGGACCACCGTCCGATTTATAACTGGTTCCTGCAGGAAGTAGGATATGAGCATCCGTCACGTCAGATTGAGTTTGCAAGAATGAACCTTAACTATACTTTAACATCAAAAAGACGTTGCTTAAAGCTTGTTCAGGACGGTATTGTAAGCGGATGGGATGACCCGAGAATGTCAACTCTCTGCGGTATGCGCCGTCGTGGCTATACACCTGAATCAATCCGTGATTTCTGCGAGAGAATCGGTGTTGCGAAGGCAAACAGCGTAATTGATTTTGCTATGCTCGAGGCGTGTATAAGAGAGGATTTGAATAAGCGTGCACCACGTGCAATGGCTGTTTTAGACCCGATTAAGCTGGTTGTTGACAACTATCCTGAGGACATGGTAGAGAAGTTTGAGGTTGAGGTTAACCCGGAGGACCCGTCAATGGGTACACGTGAGGTTGAGTTCTCAAAGTATCTCTATATCGAACGTGACGACTTTTTGGAGGAAGCACCCAACAAGTACAAGAGAATGGTACCGGGCAGAGAAATCCGTCTTAAGGGAGCATACTATGTAACAGCTACAGGTTGTGAAAAGGACGAGAACGGTAACGTAACAGTAGTTCACTGTGATTATGCACCCGACTCAAAGGGTGGGGACACAGAAGATAAGCGTAAGGTAAAAGGCACAATCCATTTCGTAAGTGCGGCACACGCAGTTGATGCCGAGGTAAGACTGTATGACAGACTGTTTACTGTCCCCAATCCGTCAGACGAAACAGGCGTTGAAAGCTTTACTGAAAACATCAATCCCGACAGCATCATTGTTATGCCCAATGCCAAGATAGAAAGCGGATTAAAGGATGCAAAGGTCGGCGACAAGTTCCAGTTTATGCGTCAGGGCTATTTCTGTGTTGACAAGGATTCAACGGAAGAAAAGTTAGTATTTAATCGTACAGTTGGGTTAAAGGATTCCTGGAGCAAAATCAACAAATAAGTTTGAATAAAATCGCCCACAGCACTATTTTCAAACCCTTGAAGTATAAACATACGTCGTCGGGTTTTCAAACAGCACTGTGAACAATTTTCTTTTAAACTTAACAGGCTAAAAAAGAGAGGAAGTATAAAAAAATGATAGATTACAGCGAGTTTTTCGCAGACAGAGTAAAACCGATGAAAGGCTCTGCTATACGTGAGATGTTCAAGCGTATGGCAGACCCTGAAATAATCTCACTTGCAGGAGGCAATCCGGCAGCAGAACTGTTCCCGTCAGACGAGCTTTCAAAGATTGCGGGAAAGATACTTATGACAAGCCCGATACCTGCGTTGCAGTACGGCACAACCGACGGATATCCCAAAATGAAGGACTGTGCTATTGAACGTGCAAAAAAAGCAGGAGCATATAACGAGGGTGATGAGGTGCTTATAACCACAGGTGCAAACCAGGGTATAGACCTTACAGCAAAAGCAATCATAAACAAGGGCGACAAGATAATTGTGGAGAATCCGAGCTTTATCGGAAGTCTTAATGCATTCCGTACATACGAGTGTCAGCTTGTAGGTGTTGATGTTGAGTCAGACGGTATGGATGTTGTAAAGCTTGAAGAAACATTGAAGGCTAACCCCGATGCAAAGCTTCTCTATACAATCCCGACATTCCAGAACCCGACAGGCACAACAATGAGCCTTGAAAAGCGTAAGAGAGTACTTGAGCTTGCTTCAGAATATAACGTACTCATAATCGAAGACAACCCGTACGGTGACCTGCGATTCAGAGGCGAGGAAATCGCAACACTTAAATCACTTGATACAGAAAACCGTGTTATATACTGCGGTTCATTCTCAAAGATTCTCTCACCGGGTATGCGTTTGGGTTACATAATCGGTCCTGCACCGCTTTTCGAGAAGATAGAAATGCTTAAGCAGGTAAACGACGTTCATACACCGATGTTGACACAGCTTATGTGTGTACAGTTTATGAAAAAGTACAATATCGACACTTATATAGAGAAGAACAGAAAGCTTTATAAAGAAAAGTGCGATTGTATGATTGAGGCGATGAATGAGTATTTCCCGGCAGGCAAGGTAGAATGGACAGTGCCTGACGGCGGTATATTCTTATGGTGTAAGTGTCCGGGGATTACTGATGTATCAGAAATCGTGAATAAGGCACTCGAAAAGAAAGTAGCAATAGTACCCGGAAGTAACTTTGCAATCGACCAGAAGTTGCCGTCAAATCAGTTCAGACTCAATTTCTCGTCAGCGTCAAAGGAAAATATCACAGAGGGCGTAAGACGTCTTGGTGAAGTATTGACAGAACTTCTGTAAAAAAGGAGAAAAATAATGGAACAGAATATAACAGAGCCGAAGAAACGTATATTTTCAGGTGTACAGCCGTCGGGAAATATAACACTCGGCAACTATCTCGGTGCGATAAAGAACTGGGTGAGTCTGCAGGATGACTATGAGTGCATTTTTGCGATGATGGATTTGCACAGCATCACCGTTCGTCAGACACCGGCAGAGTTAAGAAAACGCACAATGGAGCTATTGGCTCTCTATATTGCGTGCGGTATCGACCCTGAGAAGAGTACACTCTTTGTACAGTCGCACAACAGTGCACACGCAGAGCTTGCGTGGGTGCTTAACTGCTACACATATATGGGTGAGCTTCAGAGAATGACGCAGTTTAAGGATAAGAGCTCACGCCATGCCGATAATATAAACGCAGGTTTGTTTACATACCCTGTGCTTATGGCATCGGATATCTTATTGTATCAGACAGAGCTTGTGCCGGTGGGCAAGGACCAGATGCAGCATATTGAAATCTGCCGTGATGTGGCACAGCGTTTTAACGGCGTGTACGGCGATGTATTCAAAATCCCTGAGGGACTTCTTGTTAAATCGGGTGCAAAGGTAATGAGCCTCACAGAGCCGACAAAGAAGATGTCAAAGTCTGACCCGAACCCCAAAGCGTTCATTTCAATGATGGATGATTTCAATGTAATTGCAAAGAAGATAAAGAGTGCTGTAACTGACAGTGAGGGCGTCATAGAATACCGTCCTGATGATGAGGCAAAGGCAGGTATAAATAACCTTCTCACAATTATGGCGGCAATGACAAATTCAACTCCCGAAGCTGTTGCAAAGGAATTTGAGGGTCAGGGCTACGGCACATTCAAGGGTGCAGTAGCAGATGCCGTTGTTGAGGCAATCCGCCCGATACGTGAAGAGTATGACAGAATAATAAAGGATAAGGCATATCTTCAGGACATTTGTAAGAACGGTGCGGAAGCTTCGCACAGAATAGCACAGAGAACTCTGAAAAAGGTTTATAAGAAGGTCGGATTTATAGTAGACTGAAAACCGCAGAGCAGAAAGGAACAAAAGCAATGAATTATGCAGATATGATTTTTGCGTTTGTGATAGCTTTCATATTCACATTCGCCACAACCCCGTTAGTACGCAGACTTGCATATAAAATCGGTGCAGTGGACGTGCCGAAGGACAAAAGACGTGTTCATAAAAAACCTACACCGAGAATAGGCGGTCTTGCTATCCTGTTTGGTTTTATAGTTGCAACAGTGAGCTTTAATGACGATTGGTCAAAGGAGTTCATTGCAATCCTTATAGGTGCAGGAGTGCTTGGTGTGCTGGGAGTTATAGACGACTGCAAACAGCTTGATGCAAAAATCAAGTTTGTCGTTCAGATATTTGCGGCACTTGTGGTTGTGCTTTACGGAGATATAAAAATATCAGTAATATCAAACCCGAACGTGTTCAGCCAATCCCCGTTTGTGGTGCTTGCACCGTGGCTTTCGATAACGGTTACAACGCTGTGGATTGTGTTTATGACAAACGCCGTTAATTTCATCGACGGACTTGACGGACTTGCTGCAGGCGTGTCTGCGATAATGTCAATGTCGTTGGTGTTTATCGCAATAACATATCACGAGTATGGAATCGCACTTATGGGCCTTGCACTTATGGGTTCATGCTTCGGTTTCCTGCCGTTCAACTTCAACCCTGCAAAGATATTTATGGGTGATACAGGCTCAATGTTTTTGGGATATATGCTATCGGTACTCTCTGTTCAGGGAATGTTTAAGAGTTATGCGGTTATCTCGTTTGCAGTTCCGATTATAATGCTTGGATTACCGTTGTTTGATGCACTTTTCGCAATGCTTCGCCGTATATTGCATGGCAAGAACCCGATGAGCGCTGACCGTGGTCACTTGCATCACAGAATTTACGATATGGGCTTTTCACAGAAACAGACGGTATTCATTCTGTATGCTATAAGCGGTGTTCTGGGTATAACATCAATCCTGCTTGCAGAACAGAGATTCTTAAGAGCTATGCTTTTGCTCATATGCGTTTTAATATTCCTGCTCATTGCAACAATGATGGGAAAGAATAGTTACGTTCATAAGCAAGAGAATGTCACAGAGGAGGACAACAATGAAGAAAGTTAAAGTTATGGCAGTGTTCGGCACACGTCCCGAGGCAATCAAAATGTGCCCGCTTGTGCTCGAACTGAAAAAATACCAAAATATAGAGCCGGTTGTATGCGTAACTGCACAGCACAGAGAGATGCTTGACCAGGTACTTGACGCATTCGGCATAAAACCCGACTATGACCTTGATATAATGAAAACAAGACAGAGCCTTGCAGGTATCACAACACGTGTATTAGAGGGCATGGAGGACGTTCTTAAGAAAGAAAAACCTGATATTGTACTCGTTCACGGTGACACTTCAACAAGCTTTGTTGCGGCGCTTGCAGCGTTCTATGAGCAGATACCCGTAGGACACGTTGAAGCAGGTCTGAGAACATACGATATATACAGTCCGTTCCCTGAGGAAATGAACCGTCAGTTGACGGGAAGAATTGCAAAACTTCATTTCTCTCCGACACAGCGTAATTATGATAACCTTATAAAGGAAAACGTAGACGCTGAAAAGATTTATATAACAGGAAACACTGTAATTGATGCGTTAAAGACAACGGTAAAAGACGATTATGAGTTCGGGAACGAGTGTCTGAAAAATATTGATTTTGAAAATAAACGAGTTATTGTCGTAACTGCACACCGCAGAGAAAATCTCGGTAAACCGCTTGAAGACATATGTACAGCAATCGCTGAAATAGTGGACGAATATCCTGATACAGAGGTAGTATATCCCGTTCACTTAAACCCGGCAGTCAGAGAGGTTGCGTGGGGAATACTCGGCGAGAAGGAACGTGTGCATCTTATTGACCCGCTTGATGTTATGGAGCTTCATAATGCAATCGCAAGAAGTTTTATGGTAATGACAGACTCAGGCGGTATTCAGGAGGAAGCACCGGCACTTGCAAAACCTGTACTTGTACTCCGTCGCGAAACAGAGCGTCCTGAGGCGGTTACTGCCGGCACGGTAAAGATTGCAGGTGTGGACAAGGACGTTATAAAGAAGCTTGCAAAAGAACTCCTTGATAATCCGTCAGAGTATGCAAAAATGGCTCAGGCAGCCAACCCGTATGGTGACGGTGAAGCATCAAGACGTACTTGTGAAGCGATACTTTATGAGTTCGGCGTATCAGACAAGAAACCCGATAAATTTAATTGAAAGGAAATCGACAGCAAATGAAATTAGGTATAGTTGGATAAACAGCCTTTTCATATCTCTATATTCCTTCATAAACCTCAATAAATCCCATATTTTCGTACTTTTCCGTTATATAAATCCATGTACTTACATATAGTTTCATGGGCATTTGGTGCGGAATTGGTGCGGTCTAT
>JAFODX010000194.1 GCA_017380475.1 Clostridia bacterium | reverse complement strand
TTATTCTCCTTGTATTAAAATTTCCTGAATACCTACGGTATCATATATTATAACACACGTTTTAAAAAAAATCAATTTATTTTTTGCAAAAAAAATTGTACTTTGTTGGCATAATTTGTTGTTAATACTACCAATCACAAGTACAATTATATAAATCTGTGTATTGTCCGGTCAATCCATTGCTGTACATTATGTGCGCCGGATATAACGCATATCTTCCCTGCTCCTGCCCTTTTAAGTGTTCTTGCACACTCAGTAACAGTGCTTCCTGTTGTGCAGATATCATCAAATATAATTATGTTTTCGCCGTTAAACGTTTCTGTTGACAGATATGCACCTTTTACGTTTTTTGCACGCAATGAAGTATGCACAGTACTCTGCGGTGCAGAGTGCTTAATTCGTACTAAAGCATTATTTATAGGAATATCAATCGCTTTTGATATGTATTCTGCCAGGACTTCAGACTGATTATATCCACGTTCTGCAAAACGTTCTTTCGAAACAGGCACGGTGACTATATACTGATAGTCCGAAAACACATCACGTTCTTTCAACACATCTGCCATTGCCATTCCCAAAACATGGCCGTACGCAAACTGTCCGTTGAACTTGAAATCAAGAAATATCTTTCTGTATATACTCTTATAGTGGAATGCTGAAACTAAAAACTCAACCTCATCAGACACACCGAAATATGCCTCTTTGGAATAACTTTTGAAGTTGTCAAAACACCGCTTACAAATACAACTTTCTTTATATTTGTATGCAATCTGCGATTCACCGTATCTTCTTTTACAACCGCCGCACAAGAACCCTTTATCAAATGTTATCTTCATTTGTTTGCTTCAAGCCATATTATAAGCACCGAAATATCCGCCGGTGAAACACCTGATATACGCAAAGCCTGACCCAATGATTCAGGGCGTATTTTATCAAGCTTCTGTCTTGCTTCAAGGCGTAGTCCGTGAATAGAGTTATAGTCAATATCCGACGGGATACGGCGTGACTCCATTTTCTGTGCCTGTGCAGCCTGTGAAATCTGACGCTTTATATATCCGTCATATTTAAGCTTGATTTCAGCCTCCTCAACAACATCTGCCGGAAGTTGGGGACGTTCAATATCAGCATCTCTGAGTTTTTCGTAATCAAGCTCCGGTCTCTTTATAAGTTCTGCAAGCTTTATTCCCGTCTTTATCGGTGTGCAGCCGTATTTTTCAAGTATGGGATTGGCAAGTGTGGGTGATACATTCAAATGCGTAACACGGTCTATTTCCCTGTCAATCATTTCAAGCTTTTTCTGCAGTTTTTCGTAACGCTCGTCACTTATAAGTCCTATTCTGTGACCTATAGGTGTCAGACGCTCATCTGCATTATCCTGACGCAGAAGAAGTCTGTATTCAGAACGTGAGGTCATCATTCTGTATGGCTCATTTGTGCCTTTTGTAACCAGGTCATCAATTAAAGTACCGATATAACCGTCAAGGCGTTCAAGCGATAACTGTTCCTCGCCTTTTAGTTTAAGTGCGGCATTTATTCCTGCAATAAGTCCCTGTGCCGCCGCCTCCTCATAGCCTGATGTACCGTTGAACTGACCTGCGCCGTAAAGACCGCCTATAGTTTTGAATTCAAGCGTTCTGTAAAGCTCTGTCGGGTCACAGCAATCGTATTCAATTGCATAGGCACTACGCATTATTTCGCAGTTCTCAAGCCCCTCTACACTTCTGTACATCGCTATCTGCACATCCTCTGGCAAGCTTGTTGAAAATCCCTGTGCATACATTTCCTTCGTATCAAGTCCCATCGGTTCTATAAAAAGCTGATGTCTCGGCTTTTCATGGAATCTTACCACCTTATCCTCAATCGACGGGCAATATCTTGGTCCTATTCCCTCTACAAGTCCGCTGTACATTGCACTCCGGTGTAGATTTTCGTGTATTATCTGATGTGTTTTTTCGTTTGTGTATACCAGATAACAATCAACCTTGTTCTCGCCCGGATTTTCAGTTTCAAAAGAGAACGGAACTATTGTTTCGTCGCCTTTTTCAACTTCCATCTTGCTGTAGTCAAGTGAGTCTGCGTGAAGTCTTGCGGGTGTTCCGGTTTTAAAACGTCTTAAAGTTACTCCAAGACCTTTCAGACTTTCCGAGAGCTTGTTTGCAGGAAACATTCCGTCCGGACCGCTTTCCTTTGAATAGTTACCCATAAGGATTTTTCCTTTAAGATATGTTCCTGATGCGATTATAACCGCCTTTGCAAGATATGTTGCACCGGTATCTGTAACCACACCCGAAACATTGCCGTCTTCTGTCAGGACTTCTGTTATTTCTGCCTGCTTTATCATCAGGTTTTCCTGATTTTCAAGGCGTTGTTTCATTTCACGGTGGTACGTTTTTCTGTCTATCTGTGCACGCAAAGAATGAACCGCAGGGCCTTTGCCACGGTTCAGCATTTTAGACTGTATAAATGACGCATCAGCCGCTTTTCCCATTTCGCCGCCCAATGCATCAATCTCGCGTACAAGATGACCTTTTGCCGTTCCTCCGATACTCGGATTACACGGCAGATTGCCGATTGCATCAAGACTTATTGAAAACATAACCGTCTTCATTCCAAGTCTTGCCGATGCAAGTGCCGCCTCTGCACCTGCGTGACCGCCACCGACTACAGCAACGTCGTACTCACCTAAAACCATTATTCTTCGTCTTCCTCTCCGGTGTCTTCAGGCATATCCGCCTGTGTTTTTGCAATGTTCTTTTCTATTACACGTGCCGCATAAAATTCAAGCGGATAACGTGCAATTATCAATCCGATGATAAGATAAAGTATTATGCCTATAACTCCAAGATAATACAATAAAAGCGTCCATACAACACACGCTATTGCAGAAAGCAAAATACTAACCGGCAATTTTGCAAACGTCATAATCAATGCGTACTTTATGACTTCAAGGAATTTACACTCATATGTAACCATTATCTGATATATGAACATATGCGATATTGCGTAGAGTGAAAACATTATCGTTATAAATATCCTGAGGAACACAGATAATGCATCAGTATTCATCGCATAAAAATATATTGCGTTCATAGCAAGATATACTACGACAATATCTATAATTATGAGCAATATAGCCGATTTAAAGTTCTCTTTGAATATATCAAATCCGTCACTTGCAACCCATACATGCTCACTTCGGGTAAATGAACGTGTAACAAACGCATATGATGCCGATGCAGGGCCTGAACCGAAAAACGTAAAAATTATTCCTGCAAAAAATACATCAAACAAAATCTGCATCCATGGGTCAACTGTCAGAGCAGAAGGTATAAATGCCGTTCTCATAACAGGTGCAAGAACAAACAATGCAATTGCCAAAAACGGTATGCTCACAAGCGAATACAATGCATTTGCTTTGAGCATGAGAAAGAATTTTCTTTTAACAAGCTCAGCGAACAAAAATATACCCTTCTTTTTAGGTGCATCTTTTTCGACGCCGGGCCCCTCTTTCAGATATCTGTTAAATATTCCCATATTACTTTATTTACCTCTCTTAATTTTGTTTACCACAAGTGCCACAAGAAGCGCAAGACACGCACAATCAAGTATTATCCCTGCAATCAATAACCAGTTCATACATTTTTCTCCTCTGCTTAGAAACGGAAATCCCGTTCATTATTTTCTATCTTTTTAAGATTGTCCTTTGTTATCTGCCGAACTTTTTCGTTCGGGATGTTTAAAAGTTCCTTTTCGATAAGTTCCTCGCCGTGTTTGCGGGTAGTTTCTGATGCATAATCTATAAGATATTCCTTAAGCGTCATAAGAGCGTTGGGCTGACAGCAGTTGCCGATAGCTCCCGATTTTGCAAGCGACATAAATCTGTCGCCCGTTCTTCCCTCACGGTAGCACGCCGTACAGAATGACGGGATATATCCCATTCTTATAAGCCAGTCTGCAACCTCGTCAAGAGTACGGGTATCGCTTCTGTCAAACTGTGCAGTGTTTTCTCTGTCCTCTTCAGGGTTTGCATATCCGCCGACTGACGTCTTTGACGCACCTGAAATCTGCGAAACTCCAAGCTCAAGTGCAATTCGTCTGTTCTCTTCATTCTCACGTGTTGACACAATCATTCCTGTATAAGGAACGGCTATTCTTATGATTGCAACAAGCTTTTGCCATATCGCATCAGGCAATGCGTTTGAGAAATCGTTAACATCTATATCCTCTGCCGGACAAATTCTCGGAACACTTATTGTATGCGGACCGACACCGAACACCGCTTCAAGATGCTCTGCGTGCATAAGAAGTCCACACAGCTCATATGCATATGTGCCAAGTCCGAAAAGAACACCCAGACCGACATCATCAATACCGCCCTGCATAGCACGGTCGTGCGCCTCTGTATGATAACAGTAATCACTCTTCGGGCCTGCCGGATGCAATTCTTCATAGTTTTTGCGGTTGTATGTTTCCTGAAACAGTATATATGTGCCTATACCTGCATCCTTAAGCTTTTTATAATCCTCAACCGTAGTTGCGGCTATGTTGACATTTACACGTCTTATAGCACCGTTTTTGTGCTTGATTGAGTATATTGTTTCGATACACTCAAGGATGTATTCAAGCGGGTTATTTTTCGGGTCCTCGCCTGCTTCAAGAGCAAGACGCTTATGTCCCATATCCTGCAATGCAACAGTTTCAGCTTTTACCTCTTCCTGTGTAAGCTTCTTTCTGCAGATGTTCTTGTTCTTAACGTGATAAGGGCAGTAAACACACGAGTTTATGCAGTAGTTTGATAAATACAAGGGTGCGAAGAAAACTATTCTGTTACCGTATATACGTTGTTTGATTTTCTTTGCAAGTGCGTACATTCTGGCGTTAAGCTCTTCATCCTCACACGCAAGAAGCACAGATGCTTCACGATGAGTAAGACCCTTGCACTCCTCTGCCTTTGCTATTATTTCTTCAATAAGTTCCTTGTTATTTTTATTTTCATCGGCATATTTCAACGTGGCAAGTATTTCGCCATCGTCTATAAACTCGTCTGCCTTCATTGACTTTACGTCATACATGTTTTTTCATCCCTTTCAGTATCAGGCAATATAGTATTTAGCTTTATATTCCTCATACATTTTGCTGAACTCTTCAACAGCACCTGATTTAAGGTTATTGAGATATTCGTGTGTTTCAAGTGAATCGTGCGACATTTCGATAAGACACGCCGCAATATTTGAACAGTGGTCTGAAATTCTTCCCAGGTTTGTTAAAAGGTCGGAAAGGATAAAACCAAGCTCCATTGTACAGTCACCCTGACGAAGTCTTGAAATATGACCACGTTTGATCTTTCTCTTAAGTCTGTCTACAACCTGTTCAAGCGGTTCAACACGCTTTGCAAGCTCAGTATCGTTCTTAATAAGTGCGTTTGACGTCATATCAAGAATTTCAGTAACTGCAGCAGTGATAATTGATATATCCTCTTTTGCCTGCGATGAGAATTCCAGATTCTTATCGTCTATCTCTTTTCCTGCCTTCGCAATGCTCAATGCGTGGTCTGAAATTCTTTCTATATCACCTATACAATGCAATAATTCAGTAACAACCTTACTCTCCTGTGCTGATACCTGATTCGCAGCAATCTTTACAAGGTATGTGCTTGTCTTATCCTCGTACTTGTCCACGCTTCCTTCAATTTCTTCAATTTCACGGAATTTATCAGCGTCAAAGTTCCCGATAAGACCTATTGCCTCGTTATACGCTTCAATTGAAAGCATTGCCATGTTTCCGACAAGATCCTTACACTTCTCAACAGCGAATGCAGGAACAGTAAGGAATCTTTCATCAAGTGTATCAAATATATCTGTTTTATGCTCTTTTTCTTTGCTTTTAATTGTTTTAACAGCAAGTTTTTCAATCCATGAACAGAACGGAAGAAGAATTACTGTCGAGAAAATATTAAACAGTGTATGAACAATAGCTATATTCATTGCCGTTGCACGCTGTGACATAAAATCAAAGCCTATAAAGTAATTCAGAAGATAGAACACTGCACAAACAACTATAACGCCAATCATTTTTATATACAGACATGACATAGCAACACGACGTGATTCTGTGTTACCGCTGATTGATGATATAATCGGGGTTATCGTCGTACCGATATTCTGACCGAGTATAACAGGGATTGCCGTTGAATACGGAATAATACAAGTCAGTGACAATGCCTGCAAAACGCCGACAGATGCTGATGATGACTGAATTATTGCTGTAAATATCATTCCGACAACTATACCCATTATCGGGTTATTAGAGAACATCGTAAGGATATTTGTAAAAGTCTGATTGTCTTTAAGTCCTTCAACGGCACCGCTCATTGCGTCCATACCAAACATAAGAATTGCAAAACCTATAAGCATCGAGCCTGTAGTTTTGTTTTTGTCCTTCTTTGACATCATAGTCATTAAAAGACCTATGCCTGCAAGAATCGGTGTAAATGAAGTGGGTTTAAAGAGTTTCATAACGGTTGACGCACCCTCGCCGATGTCAGCAGTACTCAAAAGCCACGCTGTAACGGTTGTACCGATATTAGCGCCCATAATTATACTTATTGTCTGACCGAGCTTCATTATACCCGAGTTAACAAATCCGACAAGCATAACAGTTGTCGCAGATGATGACTGTATAATTGCTGTTACAATAAAACCAAGTAAAAATCCTTTAAACCTGTTAGATGTGAGTTTCGCAAGAATTGACTCAAGCTTACCGCCTGCAAGCTTTTTAAGGCTGTCGCCCATAAGCTCCATACCGTAAAGAAAAAGTGCAAGACCGCCTATAAGACCTAAAATGCTGAAAATATCCATATGCCCCTCCATAACTCTTGTTCATTTGTAAATTTAAAGCCAAATTGCCTCATTATTTATTATACCACAAATTTCAAAAATTTCAAGTGGTTTTGACAATTTAACACTATGTTTTTAATTTTATAAAAGCCTGTCATTACTGTGACAGGCTTTTAAATTATTTATATGCTCTTATCAGTATTTCCTCTATTTCTTCAATAAGCGGAAGTCTTGGGTTTGCGGTTGTGCACTGGTCCTCAAATGCACGCACTGCAAGCTTCCCTGCTTTTTCCATATACTTTTTCTCGTCAATGCCACATTCTTTGAAGTTTTTGGGCATATCACATTCTTCTTTCAGCTTCTCAACTGCATCAATAAGGGCTTTAACCGCCGCTTTTGTGTCATCGCCCGAATAGAATCCGCACGCCCTTGCTATCTCGGCATACTTTTTATCTGCTATAAAACTTTTATATTTCGGCCACGACACCATTTTGGTCGGTGCAGAGCTGTTATAATCAATAATATGCGGTAAAAGAACTGCATTTGCACGTCCGTGTGTAATGTGATATTCACCGCCTATCTTATGGGCAATTGAGTGGTTCACACCCAAAAATGCGTTAGTGAATGCCATACCTGCTATACAACTTGCATTATGCATTTTTTCTCTTGCTTCCAAATCCTCTGCACCGTTTCTGTAGGCTCTCGGCAGATACTCAAAAACAAGCTGGCACGCCTTTAATGCAAGTGCATCGGTATAATCTGATGCCATAACAGATACATATGCTTCTATAGCGTGCGTGAGGACGTCAAGACCGGTATCTGCCGTCGGCACTTTCGGAAGTGATACTACAAACTGCGGGTCAATTATCGCAACATCGGGAGTAAGCTCATAATCGGCAAGCGGATACTTCATATTATTCTTTTTATCCGATATAACTGCAAACGATGTTACCTCCGAGCCGGTTCCCGATGTTGTCGGAATTGCGACAAACCTTGCACGCTTACCCATTTTGGGGAACTTGAACGTTCTCTTTCTGATATCAAGGAATTTCAAATGCAGTCCCTTGAAATCCACGTCAGGATATTCATAGAAAAGCCACATCGCCTTTGCCGCATCCATTGCACTTCCACCGCCGAGTGCTATAATACAATCAGGCTTAAAATGCTCCATTTCCTTTGCACCCTGCCTTACAGTTTCAACCGACGGGTCAGGCTCAACATCAGAAAATATCTCGATGCGTACCCTGTCCTGACGCTTACGCAGGTAATACAGAATCTTGTCAACATACCCAAGCTTCATCATTCCGGGGTCGGTAACAATAAACACACGTTCAATTTCAGGCATTTTCTCAAGATACTGAATCGAGTCGTATTCAAAATAAATACGTTCTGGAATTTTGAACCACTGCATATTGATACGCCTTTTAACTACACGTTTCTGATTTATGAGGTTCAAAGTAGACACGTTTGTACTTACACTGTTTCCGCCATAGCTTCCGCAACCGAGTGTCAACGACGGTGTGTTTGCATTATATAAATCACCTATTGCACCGTGTGATGCAGGAGAATTCACTATAACACGGCTTGCTTTCATACGCAGTGAATACTCGTCTATTACCTTTTCGTCAGTCGCATGGATAACTGCACTGTGACCCATACCGAAAAACTCTACTGTTTTTTCAGCAAAATCAAGACCTTTTTCAACTGTATCGGCTATCATATAGCCAAGCACAGGACTCAGCTTTTCACGGGATAGCGGATATTTCTCACCAACACCATCAATTTTGCAGACAAGAATTTTTGTGTGTTCAGGAACATTTTTTAATCCTGCACGGTCTGCTATCCATTTTGCACTCTGTCCTACTATTTCAGAATTTACTGCTCCTTTTTTGCTGTCGATACAATAATCGCTCAACATTTTCACCTCGTCAGGCTTTGCAAAATAGCATCCGCCCTCCTGCATCAGTTTTTCAAAATCCTTCGAGATTTCCTTGTCAACTATTGCCGCCTGCTCGGATGCACATATCATTCCGTTATCAAACGATTTTGAGATTATGAGGTCTGTTACCGCCTGTTTCAAGTCGCACGATTTATGGATATAACACGGCACATTACCCGGTCCTACGCCTAATGCAGGTTTGCCTGTAGAGTATGCCGCACGCACCATAGAACCGCCGCCCGTTGCAAGAACTGTCGCTACACCCGGATGATTCATAAGCGTGTGCGTTGCCTCTATTGACGGCTCTTCTATCCACTGAATACAATGTTTTGGGGCTCCTGCCTTTAATGCCGCATCGTAAACACATTTCGCCGCCGCAACCGAACACTTTTGTGCCGACGGATGAAATCCGAATATAATCGGGTTACGTGACTTGATTGAAATAAGAGCTTTAAAAAGTGTTGTCGAGGTCGGATTTGTTACAGGTGTTACGCCACATATAACTCCTACAGGCTCAGCTATTATTTCATAGTCCTCCATTTCATTTTCGTCTATTACTCCAACAGTTTTTATGTCCTTTATTGAATGGTAGATATACTCGGTTGCAAACATATTCTTTGTTATTTTATCCTCATATACCCCTCGTCCCGTTTCCTCAACTGCAAGCCTTGCAAGCTCCATATGCTTCTCAAGTCCTGCAAGTGTCATTTCCTTTACTATGCGGTCTATCTCCTCCTGAGTCATATCCATAAACTCATCAAGTGCTTTCTGCGCATTTTTTACATATCTGTCTATAGTAGCAGTTATATCTGCTCCTTTATTTTCCGCCATGTTTTTTACCTCCATTACAGTTTGTTTCTATTTTGAACTTATCTATAACAGATTATACAAAAAAATATGACGGGTAAGTTCCCGTCATTATTTGTATTCGTCCACACCTTTTAAAACTTTAATATAGCCCTCGCACGCTGTTTTAGCTTTTTCAAGGTTTAGCGTTCTGTAGTTTCCGCACTCAACTTCACTTGCACCGAAAACCTCGCCTGTATGCTCAACTGTCTTTTTTAAAACATCTTTTAAAGTCTCGACCACTTTTTCAGGCTTTACGTTATCTCTTACAAGGAGATAAAATCCCGTCTGACAGCCCATCGGTCCGAAATACACAACACTCTCTGAAATCTCCGAGTTTCTGGCATATGTCGCTATCATATGCTCGGCGGTATGCATTGTTTCGTGGTCTAGAAGCACACCCGTGTTCGGCTTACAAAAACGCATATCGTAAGTAACTACATCACCGTCAATGCGTGATATATAAAAGCCCGGTTCAAGCTTTGTATGGTCAACTTCAAATGATTTGATTCTTTGCATCACTTAACATCCTCCGCTAAAAATAAAGTTATAATCTCGATAGATTTCTTTGCCGCCTCTGCAGCAAATGTCGGGAAATCAACATGACTGTCATCATTTGCACAATCGCTCATCGCACGCAAAACTGCAAAGGGTACATTATTCATCGTACATACGTGTCCGATTGCCGCACCCTCCATTTCAGCGGCCGCCGCATTAAACTGCTCTGATATTCTGTTACGAACGCTGTCCTCTGCAACAAATATATCGCCCGACGCAATTGTTCCTCGGATCGTATGTATACCCGTCTGCTTTGCACATTCATATATACGGTTAGAAATCGCCACATCACAATCCATATACACACAGTCAATTCCCGTTATAAAACCGGGTTCATCTCCCACTGCAGTTGTGTCCATATCATGTTCTACAACACGGTCTGCAACCACTATATCTCCAATTTTCAATGAGCCTTCAATTCCGCCTGCAACACCAATATTTATAACCGCATCTACACCGTATTTTAAAATCATCGTCTGTGCCGTAACTGCTGCGTTAACCTTGCCCACACCTGCCTGTGCAACAACTGTCTGCGTCCTGTTTATTGTACCTGAACAGAATTCAACCCCCGATACAGTTTCAGTTTTACAATCGGTCATTTTTGCTTTAAGACCATCCACTTCCGATGCCATTGCACCTATTATTCCTATCATATTTTATCCCTTTCTATGTGAATATTTTCTGTCATTTATTTATATAATACCTTTACAAAAATTTTTTTGAGGAGGATACTATGAAAAAGCATATTGATAACAATAAAGCCCTTGATACCTTTGAAATAGACATCGTTGATGATGTAGTATCAAACACAGAAACCACAGGTCTTATGCCTGCCCTTGCAGAAAACGACTATAAAATGGATTCGTATATGGAAATCCAGAAATTCCAACAACGTCCGGTAACACGCAAAGAGCAATAACATAACCCGTAATTTCGGGTTTTATACATACACAGTATAACACAGTTTTAACCTTGTGTCAATCAGATACCCATAACACCGCGCATCGTAAAACCAAGCACTAAAATCGCAAGGATAACACTCAACGCATTTGCAACAAGAATCCACCTGAAATTCTTCTTAAACTTAAGCTTAAATACAAGCTTAAGGAAAAGCCCCTCAATCACTACATTTGAAAGCACTGCAAGAATGTAAGACATCCCCCACACTATCCAATCAAATGTACCGCCCGCAAACGGCATTAAGCCGTATAAAAGTGCCGCAACAAGTCCCGTAAACGGAATAAAAAACATACCAAGCACCGCAGACGCAACATTCATACCTACTGCCATTACTATTGATTTTACCCAAGTCGGCTTAAGCACGAATTTTACAAACAACACTTCAATGACAAGTCCTGCAAGGATTATGTACCATTTCATCATCCCTGACACAATATATAGCGACGGCCAGACAATGTTTGCACTTGCCGCCGTTGGCAAGGCAATAAATAAAAGCGTCATTGCGGCTATAAACCGCAGTTTTTCATTTTTCATATGTGTTTCCTCCTATTCCCTTCGCCAAAATTCGACAATCTTACTATAAAGACTGTATAATCTAGATGCCAATGTTTTTATTGGCAGTTCATATAAAGTCAGGAATAAAAACTTAACCGATGCAGACAAGATCCTCCGCATCGGTT
>JAFODX010000017.1 GCA_017380475.1 Clostridia bacterium | reverse complement strand
GTACGGCGAATTGTTATCATTGTTTTTCTTCCTTATTCGCATAATATACCATAATTATACTAAATTTCGTCATATCGGTCAAGCCTGTTTTTATTATGTCCAAATAAAACAGCGAAGTATCCTTGAGATACTTCGCATAACCGCTGTACTTTTATCTTAACATATCAATTAAGTCAGGGATTGCAGTCTCAAACTTAACGCCGTACCAGTGTGATTCATCGCCCTGTGTGTTTTCGATACATTTTACAACGTAGTCTGCCGCAATCTTCGCCGCATCAAACTTTGTCTTATCACGCATCAGAGCACCGCAGAATGCTGATGCATATACATCGCCTGTACCGTGACAGCCCTTTGAAATCTTTTTATGCTCGTAATAGTCAAAGTTTCCGCTTTCCGAAACCACAACGCCTGTTGTAGCATCATTGTAGCTTACACCTGTCATTACAACGGTTTGTGCACCGAGTGCGTGAAGTTTATCGCAAAGCTCTTTTACATAATCTGCATCATATACCTCTTTATACTCTGTGTCGGTCAAAAATGATGCTTCGGTAATATTCGGGATAACGATATCTGCCTTTGCACAGAGTGTTTTCATTGCATTTACATACTCGTCATTGAATAACGGATAAAGCTTGCCGTTATCAGCCATTGCAGGGTCAACAATATTCATTGAATCCGCCTTGCCTGTTGAATCCATTATGCTCTTCACATAATCTATCTGCTCTGTGCTTCCGAGATAGCCTGTATATACTGCGTCAAACTTGATGTTTTCCTTTATCCAGTGCTTTTCGATTTCAGGAATATCCGAAGTAAGGTCACGGAATGTAAATCCTGAAAAACCTGCTGTATGTGTTGAAAGAATAGCTGACGGGATTATGCCTGTTTCAACTCCGCAAGCTGATATTATCGGCAATGCAACAGTCAGCGAGCACTGTCCCACACATGAAATGTCCTGAATAGTTAAAACTCTTTTATAGCTCATTTTCTTTATCTCCTATACCGTTTTTTTTCAGTATATCACCAAACTTTTCAAAAATCAACAGTTATAGAACAATTTTGTGTAATTTATTCATCATTGTCTTTCCTGAGGAGTGTTTTTTGATAATTTTTCAAAAATTTTACTTTATTTTTCAATACATTTGTAGTATAATGGAAGGAAGAAGGAGTGGTTATAATGATTCGTAACATTGAATACCTGAAGCTTTTAAAGGAGCAGTATCCGACAACAGCCTCGGCGTGTGCGGAGATTATCGCACTTGAGGCACAGCAGAAACTGCCAAAGCTCACCGAGCATTTTATGAGCGATATACACGGCGAGCACGAATCGTTTCTGCATATTTTAAGGAACGGGTCGGGTGTTGTAAAAAACAAAATTGACCAGGTGTATGAACGCACACTTTCAAACGATGAGCGTCAGACACTTGCGACTATCATCTACTACCCCAAAGAAAAGCTTGAGCTTATAAAGCTAACCACAAAAAATATGGACGACTGGTACAGAATCACTCTATACCGTCTTATTGAGGTGTGCCGTGTTGTTGCGTCGAAGTACACACGTGAGCATATCCGCAAAATGCTACCTGCGAATTTCGGCACTATTATAGACGAGCTCCTTTTTGCCGATTCTGACACAAACCCCGATAAAACCGAGTATTACAAACAGAACATAGCATCAATCATTGAGCTTGACCAGTCTGATGAGTTTATAGTTGAGATTTCGTATCTTATTCAGAGCCTTGCAATCGGCAGACTGCATATTATAGGCGATATATTCGACCGTGGTCCACGTGCGGATTTAATACTTGACCGACTGATTAACTATCATAACGTGGATATTCAGTGGGGTAATCACGATGTTGAATGGATGGGTGCTGCCGCAGGTTCATATGCGTGTATTGCAAACGTAATTGCAATATCCACAAAATACTGCAACTTCAACTGTCTGGAGGACGGCTACGGAATAAATCTGCGTCCGCTTACGGTTTTTGCACTTGAAACATATGCTGATGACCCGTGTACCTGCTTTATCCCCAAAGACCCCAACTCAGTGAACCTTTCAGCGCACGATGAAGCCGTGTGGGCAAAGCTTCACAAGGCGATTTCGGTTATCAAGTTCAAGGTTGAGGGACAAACTATTTTACGTCACCCTGAGTTTGGTATGGAAAACCATCTTATGCTCGATAAGATTGATTACGGAAACGGCACAATTGTAATCGACGGAAAAACATATCCGCTAAAGGACACAAACTTCCCGACCATTGACCCTGATGACCCGTACAAGCTCACAGATGCCGAGAACGAGCTGATGAAGTCATTGCGTTCATCGTTTATACATTCGGAAAAACTGCAAAGGCATATACGTTTTATGTACTCCAAAGGCAGTATGTACCTTGTATGCAATAATAATCTTCTGTATCACGGCTGTATACCGATGACAAAAGACGGCGAGTTTGCAGAATATGATGTTTCGGGTGTCAGAGTATCGGGCAAGGCACTGTTAGACCGTGCCGAGCAGATTGCACGCATAGGCTATTTCGGAAAATCACACAGCCCCGAAAAACGTTACGGACAGGATTTTCTGTGGTATCTGTGGTGCGGTGCAGGCTCACCTGTTTACGGAAAAAACAAGATGACCTCGTTTGAGAGATATTTCATAGATGACAAAGATACGTGGACAGAGATAAAAGACCCGTATTATGAGCATATAAACAGCGTTTCAACCTGCAAAAAAATCCTCACCGAATTTGGTGTTAACCCCGACGGTTTTTCGCATATTATAAACGGACACGTGCCCGTAATAATTAAAAAGGGCGAAAAACCAATACGTGCCGGTGGAAAACTACTCGTAATTGACGGTGGACTCTCACGTGCATATCAGGAGAAAACAGGTATCGCAGGATACACACTTCTGTTTAACTCACACGGATTATTGCTTTCTGAGCATGAAGCATTTGAGTCGGTAAAGAATGCAATAAAAGAAGATACCGATATACATTCAACACTTGAAACTGTTGAATCAGCACCCCAAAGACTGCTCGTAAAAGATACAGACCTCGGTGCTATGCTCAAGCAGAAAATTGACGATTTGCACGCACTTGTAAAGGCGATGAAAGAGGGTGTGGTTAAATGACAAGCTTCAATCTCGAACCGCTTGTTATAGTGCTTAACGCACCCAGGGGAAATTATGAAGTAACGGTGAGCATTAAATCCCACTGTGATACTGTTTTCTCGGTTTTTGAGGAAACAGCAGGATTTGTCGCAGAAAACAGAGAAATCTCAAACGGCACAAGTGCTGATATTATGTTCAGAACATCAACCGATGACGGTATTGAAGTTATAATATACTGTGACGGTGATATCACCGCCACCGCATTTGCTGAATATATCAACTAAAAAAACGGGCATCGCCCGTTTTTTTAGTTCTCTGTTTTCTTCACGCTCATAATCTTGCCTGTGGTATGAACATATTTGGTGTATATATCCGTATTCCTTCCTACTGACAATTCGTTTGAGTCAGCGGTTATATAACTGTTTTCTGCTTCCTTACCACGTGTTTTTATTGTTACGGTCACATTATATCTTTCAGGCTGTTCTGCATTTACAATCTTTCCGTCGGCACGCTCTGCCTCTGTTGTACAGGGTTCTGCGACAACTTCAGTTATTTCACCCAGATCCATCTCCGATTTTTTATCGGTAACCTTGCCTTTTTTCTCAAGAGCTTCTACGGTGTAATTCTTAACACCTGTAACCTTAACGGTATATACAAAACCCTCGTCCGATTTTACCGCAGTTGTCACTGTGCTTTTAAACCGTACAACCAGACCGACCGCAACTGCAACCACCAATATTATCGCCAAAAGGTCTATTATATTGAATTTACCTTTTATTTTTCCGTCTTTATTCATTTTTTTATTTTCTCCTTTCAATGCCATTATCCAGGCTGAATAAAAATGCACAAAGTGTGCTCTTAGGCGAGCGAGGCTATACGCAGGTATGCGAGTGAGCACAAGAGTGCAATGTGGGCGTTTTTAGTCTGCCTTAATTGAAATTATATATCCTTCAAGTGCATATCCCTTACCTCTGAACGGCAGTTTTTCACCGACCTTGATTATGGTGCTGCCGCTTGTGAAGGAGTAATCGTTCTCTGTTACATCAAGCTCTATCGTTGCATATATGTCAACCTTACCCTCAACGGGCTCTATTACATATTTACCGTCAATTGCGTTAAATACCATTGTTTCAGCATCTTTCACATCAACATCTTTAAGTTCTGCAGTATCTTTTTCGGTAAGGCTTATGGTTATAACATCGCCTTTTGTTATTGCATCTGCCGCCTCTTTATCTGCTCTTGCCATAAGCACAACAGCCTCAACTGTTTTTGTATCACCTGTTGCTTTCTCTGTTCCGAATACTTTAAACAAACCAACACCTGCTACTACAATAAGTATAATTATTAAAGTATCCACAAAAGTCCATTTCTTTTTCATCTGCGTTTGTTCCTTTCCTTACCTATCGTTTCTGAATATATATCCTCTGTGTTTTTCGTCATTATCCGTGATGTAAAAGTCGCATTGAAAATCTCTTTACTCCGCTGTGACATTTTCCGGTACAGCTCATCGTCTTCGAGCAGTTTTTTCAGGCCGTCCTTAAGTGCTGTGCTGTTTTGTTTTGCTACCACAAATCCGTTCTCGCCGTCCTTTATAACGCCGGGGTTTCCGCCAAAATCCGAAACCACTGCAGGAACGCCGATACTCATACCCTCAAGCAAGGCAAGGCTTGTTGCCTCTGTGCCGTATGATGCATTTGCCTGAATATCGGTGATACTCATCAGCTTGTCAACATCTGTTATAAAGCCTGTAAATATCACTGTATCTTCAAGTCCGAGGCCTTTTACCTTCTCTTTCAAATGTTGCTCGTACGAACCTGTACCTGCAATGAAGAATTTTGCATTCACACCCTCGTCCCTGAGCATTTTTGCAGCTTCTATAAAGTAGTCATGACCTTTTATGTCCTCAAGACGTGCTACTATGGATACAACCTTTTCACCGTCGTTGACTCCGAATCTGCGTCTTATGAGTGATTTTTCATCTTCTGAAACAGTTTTCAGTCCGTCCACTCCGTTAAGAACTACTTTTATTTTCTTCTCATTTACACCTGTTTCAGTCAGGTTATCCTTTGCCGCCTCAGCAACTGCAATAATGCTGTCACTATAGTGATTATTTATTATTCCGTTTATCTGTTTACCGGGGAACGTTGTGAGTTTCTTTGATTGCGGGAACACGCTGTGGCGTGTATACACGACCTTTACTCCTGCCTGACGTGCCGCAATTCTTGCCGACATACTCGCATGGGTGTGGACAAGGTCGGGTTTTTCCTGTCTGAAAATCTGTTTAAGAGTCTTAATCGCTTTAAAATCAAGTGATTTATCTGCGATACCCTCCACCTCGATTACCTCTGTGCCAAGAGCGTCGATTTCCGGTTTTAATAGGCTGTTGGGAGGCAAAATCACCTTTACTTCAAACTTATCATAGTCGAAGTTTTTGAGCAGAGTTATTAAACACTTGCCTGCACCGCCTATATTGGTATCTGTTGAAACCTCAATTATCCGTTTTTTCATCTGCACCCTCCTTTACTAAGCCTGAAAGTGATATGGTTATTGCTATTACCATAAAGAACACTGCCATAACACGGTAGTTATAGAAAGTATAATCAAACAGGCTCTGGAACAAAAATCCTGCTATTCCGGAAACAAGTCCCAGAATAACTGCAGAGTCATATGATTTCTTTTTGCAAAGTCTGTAGCCGTTGTGTGTATTTTTGAAAAATACAACAATAACTGCAATAAATACTGAAAGCGCAGGTATTCCGCCCTCTACAAGGAGCTGTAAGTATGTGTTATGTGCATGAGGTGCGATTATCGCATTGTATGAGAACAAGGGATAAACCTCTGCAAAAGCGCCTTCGCCCATTCCTATTCCGCCCATGAAATAATTACGCACAATTCCCATTGCACCCATCCATATGAATACACGGTACGACGTTGATGAATCACCCATATCTCCGATACTCATAAAACGCTCTATTATAGTCTGAGGCAAAACGAACGGCAATGCACACAGTGCAAGCGGAACAAATGCCCACCATCGGCCTTCATAGAATGTCACAAATATTACTGTGCTTATCATAAATCCAAGCCAGCAGCCACGTGACTGTGTAAGGATGAGGCACAGAAAAAGTATTCCCGTAACCGCAAGATACACCCATTTAGACAGCGATTTCGCCTTATCTTTCAAGAACATCACAACAGACACGGGCAGAACAAGCAACAGATACTCACCCAGAACGTTCGGGTTTGCAAGTGTTGAATACACACGCATTGTTTCTTCCTCAAACATTTCCTCATCTATCCACGCATTTGTGGTTGTCCACCCGAATATATACTGCAAAACACCGTAAAGTGCAACAAATGCACCGCTTATTACAAAGATACGCAACAATCCGTAAAGCTGTTCTTTCGTCTTTATTGTGTTTATTATTGCAAAATAGAAGGTTATGAATACAAAATACATCGCCCATACAACAAGGCTCTTTGTACGTGCAAAAGAGAACAGCGATGTAACAAACAATACTGCGAGAAACAGCACCAGTGCCACACCCACGCCCTCACGCTTCCATTTAAAGTTCTTGTCAGAAAGGGATTTTATCACGAGCGAAAGAAGCGTCCATATACAAATCCCTGCAAGAGGCAGTGACGAGAACGGAATAAGCGGAGCAACAAAAACTGCCGCATAAACACCTGTTATCGGGTATTCTAAAACCAACAACATTCCGAACACCGCAAACGGGACAAGTATTCCGATTATTGGTGAAACATACAGTGCTATACCCGTAACAACGCCCACCAATGAACCCGCAACAAGTCTGAGAGCTCCTTTTGTTCTGTTATCGTCCCAGAAATCAAACGTAATATTTTTTACTCCTGCACATGCCTTTACAAAATCAACCAGCTTTGATGTTCTGAAAAATCCAGTTATATTTACATTGGGAATAACAAGAAGTGCCGAAACTGCCGATATAACTGCTATATATTTATTTATATAACCTGTTCCTGTAAACTTGAGTGCATTGTATGCAATTGATGCACAAAGCATCATTATACCGAAAAAGCGTGTATTCAGAGCCATAAAGTTATGAACGTATCTGCGTGCAGTTTCACATAATACACTCTTTTCTATTGACGCTGACAGTTTGTCACCGATTTTCCCTGACACAAACTCAAGAAAAGTAAACGGCGACATTGTTATTCGTTTAAGTACACTGTTTTTTGTTCTTCCGTTATCTGATTTTAAAAAGCCTGTTATAATGCTTTTGTTCCAGGAACGACCGAACCCTGCGTGCAAATTATCAATTAAAGCACCGAGCTTACTGCTTTTAAAGCGTTTTGCAAGCTTCTTTGATGCAGATACCACGCCCGAAATTATAAGGCTCTTCATACTTTTAAATCATCTCCTTTTCGGTATTATTTTTGCGATTTCTTCAGTTTTTAAAAGTATCAGCATAACTGCATAGACCAAGATGCCTGATACGGCACATATTCCGCAGTTTACTATATTCATTATCATCGTGTCACCGCTGCCGGTCAGAAAATACACACCCTTAACCGTCACCGCCATAACAACAGTTGAAATTGTCACTTTTATTACAGTTTTAATATCTGATTTTTTTACCATACCGGGACATTTCTTTATCAGCACTGCTCCGTTTAAAACGGCATTGACAACACTTCCGCCGGCTGCTGCAAGTGCCAGTCCGCCGGTAAGTTTTGTTATATCATTTCTTATAAGTCCGTGTATCGAAAGTACAAGTACTATGTTAAATACCATACTGATAATTGATGTCACCATAGGCGTGACTGACTTTTTCATTGAGAAGAATGTTTTTGAAAGCACTTCGTTTATTGCAAGGAACAACATCCCCACAGCATAACACGAAAGTGCATTTGCAACTATCCCTACATCACCTGCAAGCTCGCCGTGACCGTATATGATACTTGTTACAGGCTTTGCAAGAATAATTATTCCTGCCATAAGCGGTGCAATAACCATAATTATTGCCTTTAACGACATTGAAACGAGTGCATTCGCCTCTTCCCTGTCATCTCCCGCATTTGCCTTTGCAAGCTTGGGGAATATCAGGTTTGTAACAACGAACGAGAACACACCTGTCATTATGAGATAAAGTCTGTTTGCATATTCAAGTGCTGAATATGCCCCGTCCATATGTGATGCGAAACGTGCATTTACCAATGTATAAAGGGGTTGTACCCATGTGCTTATAAGCATTGGTATCGCAAGCAGGATTGCACTTTTTATGTCTTTGTCATAAAGCCTGAAATCAGGCTTATATCTGAACTTAAGCTTTACAAGCGACGGTATCTGAACAATAACCTGCAACGACCACGATATAACCATTGTTACCGCCAGTCCCTTTACGCCAAACTCTTTTCCGAATATGATAAAGTACGCAATGATTGCGATGTTGGATACAAGACTTATTATTGACGGAATATTATACTCACCAAATGACTGCAGAATTCCGACAAACGAAAATGCAAGACCTGTGAATATTATCATAGGAAACATTATTGACGTCAGCGACACTGCAAGCTCATGTGTCTGTGCCTCAAAATTCGGTGCCATAAACGATACAAGCGGGTCAGCAAAAATTATACCCACAGCAGAAATTATAAGTGTTATGAGTATTATCATTGTTATGAACTTGTTTGCAAAACCCGTTGCTTTTTCACGGTCTTTCTTTGTCAGAATATCGTTAAAAATCGGGATAAAACTTGCCGAAATAACACCGCCGATTACCATATCAAAAAGTGTTGTGGGAAGCTTTGATGCCGCCATAAACGCATCCGCTTCAATGCCCATTCCGAAATTTGCACCGATAAGCGAATCACGTACAAGTCCGAGTGCTTTTGATATGAATGTGGCAAATGCCATAAACCCGGCTGTAAGAAGCATTTTCTTACCGGATTCCTTACTGCTCAAGCTCTACACATCCTTTTTCGTATAATTCCATTGCTATTCTGCCGTTTTCTTTTGCCTTTGCCCTGAATTCTTTATATCCCTCTGACAACTCGCTTCTGATTTTGTCATAGTTCTCAAAAAGCCCGTCCAGAGCCTTACAGCTTACATCGCCGTTCATCTGTGTAATGTCAATACACAGGCTCTGATTCATATAATCCATAAAACTCTTAATCTTCGGGTCATACGATATACCCACAACAGGGACATTGCCTATAGCTGAATATATAAGCGAATGTAAACGCATTCCGATACATACATCTGCCGCTGACATCACGCTTATGACATCACTTACACCCATACGTATATTCAAAAGCGATGACGGTGCTTTCATACGGTTTGCAATGCTCTTTGAAATCGGCTCATCCTTTGCAAGCTGCATAGGAACAAACACTGTATAACAGTTATATTTCTCCGCTGCATAGTCACACATCTTTGCTACTGCTGATTCAAATTCAGCATTTGCGTCACGTGTTTTGCGAACAGAGACAACCAGTATCTTCTTGTCCTGCGGTACATCAAATTTGTTCAGAATTGCTCTGCCCTTTTCCCTGTCAAAGTTCTCTATTCCAAACACAGGGTCTGCGCTTACAAGCTTTTGCGGTCTGTCTACCCCAAGCTCATCAAGCAGTTCCTTTGATGCAGGGTCACGCAGTGTTATTACATCTGCTTTATTAAGCGTCTTCACCGCACGCTTTATATTTACCTCATTGCGCAACGGTCCTATTCCGTTTGAATAAAGCATAACCTTTACGCCTCTGCGTACTGCGAGCTTTATAACCGTCAGATAATAAACAAGCGATTTTGTCGAGGTTGCATCCTGAATAAGTGTGCCGCCTCCCGAAATCAGAAGTCCTGCATTTTTCATATGCTTCACCTGCCGCAGGAAAACCGTC
>JAFODX010000193.1 GCA_017380475.1 Clostridia bacterium | reverse complement strand
GCCGAAAATACTTGGCTGGAAGCGGCCCGGGAAGATAGGTCGACGCCGACACTTTTTAATTTTGCCTTAATAGCTCAGTCGGTAGAGCACGCGGCTGTTAACCGCGGTGTCACAGGTTCGAGTCCTGTTTGAGGCGCCAGATTAAGAGGACATCAAATGATGTCCTCTTAATTTTTTGTCTTTAATTCTATTTAATTTGTTTAACCGTATCATAAAAGTTGCGGGTGTTAACTGAATTATAGGGTCTTTGATTATATGAATTGAATAATTATGTATATTCTATTGATTTATTCTGTTAAAGTGATATAATTTTTTATAAGTTAAATATTTACAGATATTAGATTGATAAAAAAGATAATCAATGATGGAGGAATTGTGCAATGAAAACATTCAGGAAAGTTCTCGCAACAATTTTATGTGTTTTAATGATATTCGGGTCCGTACCGCTTGCGGGATTTGTTGGAATGGATTTATCTGCCTTCAAGGCTGATGCCGCTGAAGAAACAGAAACAACCATATCCGGCAGTGTTGTTCCAACTGAGTGGGAGATAGAGGATTATGGCTATACAACCATGAATTGGTTTATTGATAAGAAAAGCAGGGTGTTGACAATCGAGTGTGAAGGTAAAATGCTCGACTTTGACAATGCGGACAGAGGCGATGCTCCATGGACAGCCTATACAGATTATTTTGATAAGGTTATTTTCAGCGATAAATGTACATATATTGGCTCGAGTTCATTAACTAACTGTACTAGTCTTACAAGCATTACAATTCCCGATAGCGTAACAAGCATCGGTTATTCTGCATTTCGTGGTTGCACAAGTCTTGCAAGCATAACAATCCCTGACAGTGTGACTAGAATTTACGGTTCTGCATTTTCTGACTGTACAAGCCTCACAAGCATTGAAATTCCTGACAGCGTGACATACATTGACTCTTATGTATTCCAGGGTTGCACAAGCCTCACAAGCATAACAGTTCCCGACAGTGTGACAAGCATCGGCGATTATGCCTTCTATGAATGCACAGGTCTCACAAGCATAACAATTCCCGATAGTGTGACAATCATCGGCGTTTACGCGTTCCAAGGTTGCACAAGTCTTGCAAGCATAACAATCCCTGACAGTGTGACACGCATCGCTGATTCGGCCATACCGAAATCAATACAGATTTTATGTAACAAGAATTCCTATGCCCATAAATATGCGTCAGATAATAATAAAGCCTTCTGGCTTCTTGATGATGACAGTCAGGAAAGATACATTTCGGGAAAAGTCGGAACAAAGCTTACATGGTCAATTGATAAGAAAACAAGAACCCTGACGGTTGATAACGAGGGGGCAATGGTTTCTTTCCTTTCTGAAGATGCACCGTGGAAAGAGCATAGTTTATATATCACAAACGTAGTGATTAATTACGGATGCACCAATATCGGAGGTAATGCCTTCTACGGCTGTAGCTGTCTTAAAAGCATTGATATCCCTTACAGCGTAACAAGCATCGGTGAATCTGCCTTCGACGGTTGCACAGGTCTCACAAGCATTGAAATTCCCGACAGCGTAACAAGCATCGGCAGTACAGCATTTTACGAATGTTCAAGCCTCACAAGCATTGAAATCCCAGACGGTGTAACAAGCATCAGCGATTTAGCATTTTACGGATGTTCAAGCCTCACAAGCATTGAAATTCCCGACAGTGTAACAAGCATTGGCAGTTCTGCATTCAGCGGCTGCTCGAGCCTTAAAAACATAATAATACCCGACAGTGTAACAAGTATCGGCAATTCTGCGTTCTCCGGATGTTCAAGCCTCACAAGCATTGAAATCCCAGACAGCGTAACTACTGATATTTACGGTTATATGTTTTCGGGATGCTATGGTCTTAAGAATATAGTAATAGGTAACGGTGTAAAGTATATAGATTATAGTGCATTTGAAAATCTTAATATCAGAAGTATTACAATCGGCAGCGGAGTAAAAGCGATAGGTGCTGAGGCTTTTTTTTGCTGTTATCAGCTTGAAGAAATATATTACACGGGTGATGTTGCGGGGTGGCTTGCAATTAATATTAATAAAGGTCGGTACGGTATGGCTAATCCCTTATTTTATGCAGATAAGCTTTATATCGGAGGTGAGCTTGTTACCGAGCTTGTGATTCCCGACAATGCACCAACCGTCAGAGTAGAAGCATTTATAAATTGTTCAACTATTAAAAGTGTTGTTGTTTCTGACGGTGTTACTTATATATCGGATTCTGCATTTGAAAACTGCGACAGTCTTGAAAGCGTTGTAATCGGCAACGGAGTAACAACAATAGCTTCAAGTGCTTTTTATGATTGCGACAGTCTTGAAAGCGTTGTAATCGGCAACGGAGTAACAACAATAGCATCAAGTGCATTTTACGGTTGTGACAGTCTTTCAAGTGTAACAGTCGGCAAGGGTGTAAAAACTGTTGGAAGTTCTGCTTTTGCCTACTGCCCCAATCTTTCAGATATTTATTTTTACAGCAAAAACTGCGCTATAAATGAAAGTTCAATTTCAATCTATGCCACAATTCACGGTTATGTAGGCTCAACGGCAGAAATCTTTGCAAATACTTACGGCTATGAATTCATTCCCATCGTTGATGACCCCTGCGATGAGCACACCTTCACAAATGCCTGTGACACGATGTGTAACATCTGCGGCTTCAAAAGAGAAACCGAGCACAGCTTCAGCGAATGGGAAATAATAAAAGAGCCTGACTGTATGGCTTACGGCATAAAATCACGCACCTGTTCCGTCTGCGGTGTTTCACAGAAGAATACCGTTGAAAAGACAACCGAGCACACATATTCCGACCATTGCGATGTTACCTGCAATGTTTGCGGAGAAATAAGAGAGAATAATCATGAATTCGGCGAATGGATTCTGACATATGAACCCACCTGTGCCGAGTTCGGTACGAGAGAGCGTGTCTGTTCGGAATGCGGAGCAAAAGAAACCGATTCAGTTGCAAAGCTTACCGAGCATACATTCGTAAATGCGTGTGACACGGATTGTGATATCTGCGGCAAAACAAGAGATATAAACCACCGTTTCGGTGAATGGGTTGTGACCAAAGAACCGACCTGCACCGAAAATGGCATAAAAGAAAGAGTTTGTGCCACAAGCGGATGCGTTGAGAGCAAGGTTATAGAAGTTCTTTCACATACCGACGAAAATGATGACGGTATCTGTGAAGTCTGTAACACACAGTTTGAAACAAAACCCGTTTATCACGGAACCTGCGGCGATAATCTGACCTGGACACTTGATGAATCAACAGGCGAGCTTGTTATCAGCGGAACGGGTGATATGTATGACGGATATCATTGGTTAATTTATAATTCGTCGATTAAAACGGTGGTTATTTCCGACGGTGTGACAAGTAT
>JAFODX010000192.1 GCA_017380475.1 Clostridia bacterium | reverse complement strand
GCCGGATAGTTAAGACGGTTATTACCTGCAAGGTCTGCACCGGCGTAAGAACACCAGTTACAGCAAAAAGCAACTATTAAAGGTTTATGTTCATTTACTTGCATATTGCATCTACCTCCGCCATAATCTGATTACTTGCAAATCCGTTCAGGTCCATAGCTCCTGACGGACACGCAACTGTACAAGCACCGCAGCCCTGACAAACTGCCGGGTTAACAACCGCAACACGTCTTATCTTTGTTGTTCTGTCAGGCATACGGAATTCTTTGTCCTCATATGTGATAGCACCGTAAGGACAAACTCTTTCACATGAAGAGCATCCGTTACACATAAGCTCGTTTGAATGAGCAACACACGGGTTACCTGTCAGCTTATCCTTTGCTAAAAGTCCGATAACCTTTGATGCTGCAGCACCTGCCTGCGAAACTGTTTCCGGGATGTCCTTCGGGCCCTGACAAGCACCTGATAAGAATACACCCGCTGTCGGGCTTTCTACCGGACGGAGCTTCGGATGTGCTTCTGTAAAGAAGTCGTTTGTATCCATACTTGCTGTAAGCATTGTAGCAAGCGGACGAGCTGATTTGTCCGGCTCAATTGCTGCTGCCAATACAACAAGGTCAGCATCAATATGGAGCTGTTTGTTATCAATAAGGTCTGATGCCTGAACTTTCAGCTTGTCGCCTTCAGGTGTAACCTTTCCTACCATACCCTTGACATATTTTACGCCATATTCCTCAACGGCACGGCGATAGAATTCGTCAAAGTTCTTACCCGGAGTTCTTACGTCTATGTAGAACACATAAACCTCTGTATCGGGGTATTTGTCTCTTACAAGCATTGCGTGCTTTGCAGTGTACATACAACAAATCTTTGAGCAGTACTCCTTACCCTTTTCGGCACACGCATCGCATCTTGAACCTACACACTGAACGAATACGATTGTTTTTGGTGATTTGCCATCTGACGGTCTTTCAAGATGACCGGCAGTAGGACCTGCCGCATTTGTAAGACGCTCAAATTCAAGTGATGTTATAACATCTTTTGACTGATTGTATGCAAACTCATCAAATTTATCCATACTGATAGGATTAAATCCTGTCGCAACAACAATCGCACCGTATTTTTCGTTGATATACTCATCTTTCTGCGTATAATCAATAGCACCCGCTGCACAAACCTTGGCACAAAGACCGCACTTACCGTTCTTAAGCATATTACAAGCATTCGGGTCAATTGTAGCAACCTTCGGGACTGCCTGTGCAAACGGAATGTATATTGCATGGCGGTTATCCATACCGAGGTTAAACTCGTTAGGCACTTTTTTCATCGGACACTTTTCTACACAAGCACCACAGCCTGTACATACGTCCTCTTTTACAAAACGTGCATTTTTCTTTATTGTTACATCAAAGTTACCCACAAAACCCTTGATTTCCGATACTTCACTGTATGAGAAGATACGTACTTTTTCATTCTGTGCAACATCAACCATTTTCGGTGTAAGAATACACGCCGCACAGTCAAGTGTCGGGAATGTCTTGTCAAGCTGTGCCATTTTTCCGCCGATTGTCGGTTTCTTTTCAACAATATCTACTTCAAAACCTGCATCAGCAATATCAAGTGCTGTCTGGATACCTGCAATACCACCGCCTATAACAAGCGCACGCTTTGTAACGGGCGATTCACCCGGAGTAAGCGGTGTGTTAAGGTTAACCTTCGCTACAGCCGCCTTACCGAGAATAATTGCTTTCTCTGTTCCTGTCGGAATATCTTTATGTACCCATGAACACTGCTCTCTGATGTTTGCAATTTCGACCATGTACGGGTTCAGACCTGCAGCTGCCGCAGTTTTTCTGAATGTTGCCTCATGCATACGGGGTGAACACGAACAAACAACGATACCTGTAAGATTATGCTCTTTTACGGCATCTATAATCATGTTCTGTCCTGCCTGAGAACACATATACTGATAATTGGTGGAAAAGACAACTCCGGGTTCGTTTTTCAAGGCCTCTGATACTGCTTCTACATCTACTGTACCTGCAATATTACTGCCACACCAACATACAAAAACGCCAATTCTTTGCATTATGTCTTATCCTCCTTACTTACTGTATTTTCTGAATGCACTGACTAAAAGCTGTTGCGGAGTATCTTCATCAAGAAGTTCCGGAACATCATTTGCAGTCATTCTGTTCTCGCCCTGTTTTCTTATTACACTAAGACGTACTGCCTCAACCAACTTAGCAGGCTCAACACCTCTCGGGCATCTTTCGATGCAGGCAAAACAAGACAGGCATTTATATAGTGATTCTGATTTCAAAAGCGGTTCTATGTCGCCTGACTCAACCATACTTACAAACTGATGCGGATGGTATTCCATCTCATCATATGCAGGGCAGGTTGCAGAACATTTTCCGCATTTCATACATTTTTTAGGATTTACTCCGCTTTCACGGATAATTTCCTCACGAAGATACTTGTTATTCATTTGTATCCTCCTTTACGCCAAGTGCTTCTGCCAGAAGTTCAGTAAAGTAAACAACCGGGATATCAGCACCGTTTTTAACAAGATTGTATTTGCAAAGCGGGCAAGCGGTGATAATCATTTCGGCACCATTTGCTTTTGCATTTTCTACAACAGCATTGCTGCTTTTTTTAGCAAGTTCAGGGCTTTCAACACTTACATATCCGCCACAACATTCGTTGCGTTTTGCATAAACAACCGCATC